>NZ_JAELTZ010000054.1:0-23538 GCF_016429115.1 Aquitalea sp. ASV15
TGTTAATGTCTCGTGGGCTCGGAGATGTGTATAAGAGACAGATGCAAATGGGCTAGCAAGCCTTGGAGTGCTTGTATTGCGTAATGCAATATAAATCAGTTGGCCGGAATTAAAAATGTGGCAAATTGTCGCAGCCCAAACGACCTGCCGATAAAAAAAAGCCCACCATGCAGGTGGGCTGAATGACTAAACGCAGTCGGCTCAGAACTTGTAGTTGAAGGCGGTATACAGCGAACGGGCTGGCCCCGGCACACCAACACCCCAGGCAATGCTGTTGATACCCATCGTCGCACCCTGGCCGGTATAGGCCCCGCCCAGCGGCAGCGTGTAGAAGCGGTTGAACACATTGTCGATGCCCACGTCTACGCTGAACTGTTTGTTCTCGTAGCGGGTGCGCAGGTTGAACAGGCTGTAGCCGGGAGTCTTGGCTTCGTTGCGCACGGCCGAGACTTCTGTCTTGGCGCGTACGGCCTGCCATTCGGCGGTGCTGGTCCACTGCCCCAGCTTGTTCACCAGCGCCAGCTTGGCGTTGAGCGGCATGATGTTGTACAGATTGTCGCCGGTCGTCAGGTTTTCGCCACGGGTGTAACTCAGCTGCGCGGTGGCATCAAAGCTGCCATAGGCCGTGTTTTTGGCTAGCTGCAGTTTGCCGCTGACATCCACACCGTATAGCTGGGCGTTCTGGTTGACATATTGCAGCACCACATAGCCGGTGGTGGCGGTACTGCTGGCATCGTAACGCCTGGCATCAATGTAGTTTTGCACGTAGCTGTAGTACGGGCTCAGCTTGAACTGCCACGCCTCGCCATCAGCAGCATGCCAGTCAACACTGCTGCTCAGGGTATTGGCCACTTCCGGCTTGAGGTTGGGGTTACCCACATAACCGTTACCATCACCGGCAAAGTTATTCATGATCGACGTCATGCTGTCGGTGGCCCAGGTGTAGCGCTCATACAGATTGGGCGAGCGGGTCTTGCGGGCAAAGGCCAGTTCGTACTGCTCGGTTGCCGACGGGGTGAAGCGGGTCAGCGCCGAGAAGTCGATATTGTTGTCAGTACGGGCGTGGCTCTGGGCATTGAAAGCAGCGGCGTCGCTGTCGTACATGCTGCTGTAGCCGGATACATTGTCGGCATTGGTTTTCACCTGGCTCAGGCGGGTACCGATGATGCTGCGCCATTGCGGGGTCCAGTCCGCCTGCCATTCGGCAAACAGGTCCAGTTTGTCGCGCTTGCCGTTCTTGATGTTCCAGAAGGTTTCCGGCCCCATCATCATGGTGTCCCCTGCGACCGGCGGCCACCAGTCATTCAACTGGTAGCGCTGGAATTCGGTACCCAGCTTCAGCTTGTTGCTGGCATTCAAGGGCAGGTCCAGCGTCAGGCTGCCACCCTGGGTATGGCTGGCGGTATCCATCGGCATGCCGATGTCGCCCATGTAATCCAGCTGTTTGTCATTGCCGAAGTCCATGTGATGGCGCACATACTGGCTGTATAGCCGGGCATCCAGCTCACCCCAGGCAAACTGGCCGTTATAGTGCAGGTTCAGCTGGTTGCTGCTGTTGTCGGTCATGTCCATGCGCTGGTTGGCAAAGCCCTCATACGGGGTGCGCTGTACCCCCACCCTGGCTTCCAGCAGCTGGTAGTTGTCACGCCAGGCCACACCCAGTTCGTGATTTTCAGTTTTGTAGGCGGTGGAGCCCACAGTGTCGCCATCCATCCAGGCGCGACCAGAAGCTGCTGCACCGGCGCTCTTGAAGTTGGCAGCAGCGTCGTAGTTGTTGCTGCGGGCGGTGGAGCCGGTGTAATTGATGCTGACATGGTCGTTGGCCAGGGTGGCGCTGGCATTGGCACCACGGGCATCGCCATTGCTACGATAGAAGGCCCCTACTTCTCCGCTCTGCAAGATCTGGCCCGACTCGGCAAACTGCGGCGCAGCCGACTTGGCCACAATCACCCCGCCAATATTGTCGCCACCGGCACTGACCGGGGCTGCGCCGTTATACACCTGTACGCTTTCCACCTTGCTGGCATCCATATACGAAAGCGGCGAGTTCATGTGATTGGGACAGGAGGCAATCAGGCTGGCGCCATCGGTCTTGACCAGCAGGCGGTCGTCGGCCAGGCCGCGCAGTACCGGCAAGCCGGAGAAGCCACCGGCTGCATGCAGGTTCAGGCCGGGGATGTCTTGCAGCAGCTGGGCGCTGTCGCTGCTGCGCGCTGCCTGGCCAGCCAGTTGTGCCTGATTGAGGGTGCTGCCATTGGCCTGGTTGTCCGGCCGGGTGCCGTGAACCACCACCTCCGGCATTTGCTGTACTTCAGTGCTGTCGGCGGCATAGGCCAGTTGACCAAGGGCGGACAGGGCAAGGGTGACGGCCACGACGGCAGGTTTGGTCTGGTAATGCATGTTGTTTCCCAAGTGAGCAACGGATAATCAGCCGGGCCGGTCAAACTGGTGATTGCCAACCCTGTTATGCCAATCAGGCCCAGGCATGCTTGCCGAACGCAGTTCGGCGGCCTGGCCTGCCAATCTTGCGAGCTTACAAGCTTGCCAAGGCAAAGCGCTGTGACATATTGCCGCACCATGCTGCGACAATTTGCCGCAGCCACCCATCCCGCCCTTTCCTTAAAATGAGGGCCTTGTCACTCCATGACCAAAGAATGATGACCAGCCGTCGCACCGCCATCCTTGCCCTGTGCCTGTCCAGCCTGCTGGCCCTGCCCGCCTTTGCCAAACCGCTCACCATCAGTGATGCGCTCAATCGCAAGGTGGTGGTGGATGTACCCGCCAAACGGGTAGTGCTGGGTTTCAATTTCGAGGACTTCACCGCCATCGCCGGTACCGAGGGCTGGAAACACGTGGTAGGCATCAGCAAAAACCCCTGGGCTGGCTGGCGCCCGGCCAACTGGGCGCTTTATCAGCAGGTGATTCCGTCACTCAAAACCATGCCGGACGTGGGTTATAGCGAGGACAACACCTTTAGCGCCGAAAAGGTGATTGCGCTGAAGCCGGATGTGCTTATCCTGCCGGAGGGCAGCTTCAAGGTGCTGGGCACGGCGGTACAGCAAATCACCCAGGCCGGTATTCCCATTGTGGTGATCGACTACAACGCCCAGACGCTGGAGCGGCACCTGGCCAGCACCCGCGCCATTGGTGCGGTGACGGGCAGCAATATCCGTGCAGAGGAACTGGCGCAGCAATACCAGCGCAAATACCGTGACATCCTGCGCCGCGTGGCACTGGCCAAGGCCAGCAGCAAGCCAAAGGTATATGTGGAGCTGGGCCGCGACGGCGCAGACACGGTGGGCAATACCTACCGCGACACCATGTGGGGCAAGCTGCTGGACACCCTGGGCGCAGACAATCTGGCCAATGGCCGCATTGCCGCCAACTGGGGGCCATTGAACCCGGAAGCCGTGCTGGCAGCACAGCCGGACTACATCTTCATTGCCGGTTCGTCCTGGGTAAACCGCCCCAAGGCGGTCAAACTCGGATACAACCATAACGCTGCCGACGCCCGCGCCAGCCTGCAAGCCTATCTGGGCCGACCGGGCTGGAGCAGCCTGCCAGCCGTGCGCCAGCAGCATGTGTATGCCATCGAGCACGGCTTGTGCCGCAGCCTGAACGACTACACCGCCATGGCCTTTATCGCCAAGCAGCTCTACCCGGCCCAGTTTGCCGATGTCGACCCGCTGGCCGAATTGCGCCAGTACCACCAGCGTTATCTGCCGGTTGCCTATAGCGGTAGCTGGTTGCTGTCTCTCAAGCCATGAGCACACTGACTCTCGCGCTGACTGGCCGCTGGCAGTCCCGGCTTGGCCGCAGCGGCTTGCTGCTGCTGGCCGCCCTGTTGCTGGTTGGCAGTTTGCTGCTGGACATTGCCAGCGGCCCGGCACAGCTGAGCATTGCCCAGGTGCTGCACAGCCTGCTGCAGGGCGAAGGGGGAGATGGCGTCATCGTGTGGCAAATCCGCCTGCCGGTGGCGCTGATGGCGCTGGCGGTGGGTGCGGCGCTGGGGGTGTCCGGACTGGTCATGCAGACCGTGCTGCACAATCCGCTGGCCAGCAGCTATACGCTGGGCATTTCCGCCGGGGCCGGTTTTGGTGCGGCGCTATTCATTGTGGCGGGCAGCAGCCTGGGGCTGGCCGAAACCTGGGGCCTGCCGCTGTGCGCGCTGGGTTTTGCCTTTGTCGCCGGCAGTGCGGTATTGCTGATCGGCCGTCACCGTGGTGGCAATGCCGAATCCTATGTACTGGCGGGCATTGCCTTGTTATTCCTGTTTCAGGCGCTACTGTCCTTGCTGCAATACCTGGCCGCACCGGATGCCCTGGCGCAGATCGTGTTCTGGCTGTTTGGCAGCCTGTACAAAAGCGGCTGGCATGCGGTGGGACTGATGTGGCTTACCCTGCTGCTGGCCTGTGGCGTGCTGGCGCGCGACGCCTGGCGCTTTACCGCGCTGAGCCTGTCGGATGAACGCGCCGCCAGCCTGGGCATTGCGGTAAGCCGCCTGCGCTGGCGCGCACTGGCCCTGGTGTCCTTGCTCACCGGCGTGGCCGTGGCCTTTGTCGGCACCATCGGTTTTGTCGGGCTGATTGCCCCGCACATGGCGCGCATGCTGCTGGGGGAGGACCACCGGCTGTTGATTCCCGGTGCGGCGCTGTCGGGTGCCTTGTTGCTGTCGCTGGCTTCGGTGCTGGGCAAATGGCTGTCGCCCGGCGGGCTCATTCCCATCGGCATTGTGACGGCGCTGATCGGCCTGCCCTTCTTCCTGCTGCTGATCTTGCGTAGCAAAGGCGGGCAATAAGATGCTGCAACTCGCACAGCTGTCAGTACGCCTGGCCGGACAAACCGTGCTGCATGGGCTGAACCTTGGCAGCGGCCCGCAAGGCAGCATCACCTGCCTGCTGGGGCCCAATGGCTGCGGCAAATCCACCCTGCTGCGTACCCTGGCCGGGCAACTGGCTTACAGCGGCAGCATCCGGCATGCCAGTCAGCCCGACTGGCAACACCGTCACGGCACCCTGCCGGCCAGTGTGGCCTGGCTGCCGCAGGACTGCGGTAGCCAAAGCCGCCTGAGTGCAGTGGAAGTGGTGCTGCTAGGCAAGGTGCAAAGCCTGGGCTGGCGCGTGCCGGCACAGCTGCAGCAGCAAGCGCGGCAGCAACTGGCGCAGCTGGGCTTGTCCGCTGTGGCGCAACAGCCGCTGTGCCAACTGAGCGGCGGGCAGCGCCAGATGGTGTTTCTGGCACAGGCATTGCTGCGTGAACCGTCCATCCTGCTGCTGGACGAACCCATCAGCGCGCTGGACCTGCAACACCAGCAGCAAGTACTGGCGCTGATTGAGCAGCAAACCCGCCAGCGCAATATGCTGACCATCATGGTGCTGCATGACCTGAATGCCGCCCGGCGTTACAGCCAGCATTGCTGGCTGCTGCAACAGGGGCGCGTGCTGGCGGCTGGGGCAACGGCAGAAGTAATGACCCCGGCCTTGCTCAGTCAGCTATACGACACGCCCCTCTCCAGCATCACCGCCGATGACGGCTTTGCACTGTTTTACCATGGTCGGCAGGCCCTGCCCGCCTGAGGGCCGTGGCCTGCAGGCTCAGGCCGCAAATGCCCTGCACTGCTTGATGCACTCCGCGCAGGACTCCATGCAGGCGCGGCACGGGGCATGCATGCTGCTGTGCTGTTTGCAGGCTTTTTCACATACGGTACAGGCTTCCAGCGCCACCCTGGCCATGGCCGGCAACAAGGCCGAATCCTGTGCCGCCAGGCTTTGCAAGGCAGTACAGCACGCCAGCATCTGGTTGACGGCCTTGGAACAATCAGCCATCGAATCATCACCATTGCCCAGCAAAAACAGGCAATGGGCCAGACAGTGCTGGCCATTCAGCACACAGTGGCTTGCTGCCTCTGCCAGCGCAGCCGTCTTGCTGACAGGTACGCTCGTCCCGGGCATGCTCTCCGCCCGGCCCACCGTGCTCAATGCTGCTAGCGTAAAGGCACCAACTGCGCCAATGGCTTCACGACGGTCCATCATTCCTCCAATCAATATTTCAGGACATAGGGTTTCAATGCTACGCCAGATCATGCAATCTGCGCACAAAATCAAATGGCAATGCGCCGGAAAGCTGACCGCCAACCAGCCCTGAACACCGGATGGCAGGCAGTGTGCTGCTAGCTGGGCGTGCAGCCTGTGCTGGCCCGGATCGCTTTTTTATAATCTATCTTTTCCACACCAACAGGAGTTCCCATGCTGCGTTTTATCCGTTTTGCCCTGCTGATCATCACCGCCAGCCTGTTCACCAGCACGGCAGCCTGGGCCCATGCCCATCTGAAAGCAGCCGAGCCGGCCGCCAACAGCGTAGTCAGCAGCCCTGCCAGCCTGAACCTGACATTTTCCGAAGCACTTGATGTGAAATTCAGCGGCATCAAGCTGATTAACGCCAGCAAGCAGGACATCGCTCTGGGTGAAGCCACGCTGAGCAATGGCGGCAAGACACTGGTGGTGAAACCGGCCCAGCCCTTGCCGGCAGGAAGCTACCAGGTGGAATGGCATGCCTTGTCCGTGGATGGCCACAAGACCAACGGCACGTATAGCTTCAGCGTAGGCAAGTGAACTCGGCTGATTACTTGTTATGGCTGTGCCGCTGGCTGACAGACGGTGCCGCCATGTACCTGTTCGGCACGGCCCTGTTTCTGCTCAGTCTGGCGCCAGGCGGGCTGGGCAGCCGGCTCTGGCATGCCTTTCAGCCAAGGCTTGGCGGGATTCGCTGGCTCATCCTGCTCGCCACCTTGTGTGCGCTACCCTTGCACAACGCCATCCTTGCCGACAGCTGGGCAGACAGCTGGCAGATCAGCAGCCTGGTCATGCTGGCCGGTGAATCCACTATCGGTCGGGCCTGGTGCTGGCAGTTGGCAGCTGCCTTGCTGCTGGTGCTGTCCGGCCATGCCGGACAAAGGGCTGGTGCTGCGCCAGTGACGGCAATCCTTGCCGCCGCATTATTGGCCAGCCTGACGCTCACTGGCCACGCGGCAATGCATGACGGCTGGCTCGGCGTTGTCCATCAACTCAACGACCTGCTGCATTTACTCGCTGCGGCAGCTTGGCTGGGTGCCCTGCCGCTGGTATTGCAACTGATGCGGCAAACCGGGCCATGGCGGCAGCCTGCCATGCAGGCGCTGATCCGCTTTTCCACGGCGGGTCATGTGCTTGTTGCAGTCGTCATCCTCACCGGCATGGGCAATTTCTATCTGATCAACGGCAGTTTGCTGGCCGATGGTTTTTCCGCGTATACCATCCTGCTGGGCTTAAAACTGCTGGCCGTGTTCGGCATGGTGCTGCTGGCCTTGTTCAACCGCTACTATCTTGTTCCGCGCATGCGCGACAAGCGCAGCACCATTCCCTGCTTCATCCGCGCCGTTAACATGCAAATTGCCCTGTGCCTGCTTGCTTTGGCATTGCTAGCCTGTCTGGGCACGCTGGATCCGCACTGAAATTCCGTATCCGGCAAGCATGCCATCAGCTTGCCACCAGACTTGGTGCAGCAGCCATCGCCGGCACACCTTCAGGGGCAAGGAAACTGCATATTGGCTGTTATCAAAACACAGGGAAGGAAAAACCAGGGCGCCGCCGCCGGTCAGGCAAGTCCTGACCGGGGCAGCCTGATACGGCTGCCCGGCGGCTGTCCGGGGCTCAAGAGCCAGCCCCGTGACAAAATCCGCTGGACTCAGGCGGCGGATGCCAAGGGGCGGCGGTTGCGCTGCATGCGCAGCACGGTCACCGCCAGATAAGCACTGCTACTGAGCGCGGTAATCCAGAAGCTGGTAGGCCAATCCGTATAGAAAGCCAGGGTAATGCCCAGCCATGCTTCGGCCAGTGCCAGCAGCGCTGCCAGCAGCACCCCGGTACCCAGGTGTGAAGTCAGCTTTTGCGCGGTTGCCGCAGGCCCCACCATCAGCGTGAATACCAGCAAGACGCCAACAATCTGGATACATTCCGCCGTGGTCAAGGCAACAATGGCCAGAAACAGCATGGACACCTGCCGCAGGGAAACGCCCTTGGCCTCGGCCAGCTCGGGTTGCAGACTGGCAAAGACCAGCGGGCGGGCCATGATGGCCAGCAACAGCAGGCAAGCCATGCCAAGCCATGCCAATGTCCATAGCGTGTCGGTATTCACCCCGAGGACGTTGCCAAACAGCAAGGCAGTGGCTTGTGTGGCATAGGCAGTAAAGAAATGTAGAAACAGCATGCCCAGGCCCAGGGCCAGTGACAGGATGGTGCCAATCACAATATCACTGCCCTGCAGGCGCTCACCCAGCGCCCCCATGGAAACACCGCCAAGCAAGGTAACCCAGATCAGCCCCCACATGGGCGACAGGCCAAGCAGCGCTGCGCCGGTTGCACCGGCAAAGCCGACGTGTGACAAGGCATGGCCGGCAAAGGTCTGCCCGCGCATGACCAGAAAGAACCCCACTACCCCGGCCAGCACGGACACCAGGCCACCGGCGATGAAGGCGTTCTGCATGAAGTCGAATTCAAGCATGGTGGCAGTGCTCCTCTTTTTCCACTTCAACATCACCGGCCATCACGAAAATGCGGTTTTTCATGCGTATCACATCAATATTGGACCCATACAGCCGCGATAACACCGGCTTGGTAATGACCTCGTCCACCTTGCCCAGCGCCGCCTGACCCCGCCCCAGATACAAGACCTGGTCGATGGCACCAAGCAGCGGATTGAGCTCATGCGCGCTGAAGATCACGGTAATGCCCAGCTCTTGCTGTACCTGTTTCACCAGCGTCACCACCCCATGCTGGTGGTGCGGGTCCAGACTGATCAGGGGTTCATCCAGCAATAGCAGACGTGGCCGGCCCAGCAAGGCTTGCGCCAGCAACAGCCGCTGCCGTTCGCCTCCTGAGGTTTCCATGAGGGGGCGCCGTGCCAGCTCGGTGGCCCCCACCATGTCGAGCGCCCAGTGCACTTCCTGGCGCGCGGCGCGGCTCAGGATGGGCAGCCCCCAGCGATGGCCATTGCAGGCACTGGCGACAAAGTCCCAGCCACGCAGCCGCATATTGCCGGCCAGACTGCGCAGCTGCGGGATATACCCTACCGCAGCATTGCCGCGCGAGGCTGGCTCGCCCAGTACGCGGATGCTGCCGCCAGCGGGCCGTATCAGGCCGAGTACCGTGCGCATCAGCGTGGTCTTGCCCGCCCCGTTGGGGCCGAGCATGCCAATAAACAGCCCCTGGCCAATCTCCAGACTCACGTCCGACAAGACCGCTCTTCCCGCGAAAGAAACGGTCACCTGTTGTAAGGAAAGTGCGCTCATCACTTGCCGGAGGACAAAGCCTGATTCAGCGCGTTCAGCTGGCCGAGCATCCAGTCCTGATAGTGCTTGCCAGTTGGCGCGGTTTCGGTAACGCCCACCACCGGAACCTTGGATTCCTTGGCAATCTTCTGCACACGCTTGGCCGACTGGTCCGAAGCCTGGCTGTTGTAGAACAGCACTTTTACCTTGTGGGTTTTCAGGTCGTTTTCGAAGGCGGCAACATCACTGGCACTGGGCTCGGTGTTGTTCATGACGGCCAGCTGGAATTTTTCATTACGCATCTTGAAGCCAAGCGCGCTGGCCATATAGCCGAAGACAGGCTCGGTGGCGGTTACCGGCGTACCTGCGTATTTGTCATGAATCGACTTTACCTTGCTGTTGATTGCCTGTAGCGAATCCAGGAAGTGCTTCAGGTTCTGTTGGTATTCGGCCTTGTTGGACGGATCAGCAGCCTCAAGCTCCACCGCAATCGCTTTCGCCACCAGCGGCATGGTGGCCGGGTCGTACCACAGGTGCGGGTTATCGCCGGTTTTTTTCTGCATCAATTGACCGGCAACGATTTCCTTGCGGCCGGCAGCTTTGGCAGCGGACAACAGCTTGGCCATCCACGGGTCGTAATCGATGCCGTTATACACCACCAGCCGGGCGGCACTCAGGGCCTTGGCAGTAGAGGCACTGGCTTCGAACAGGTGCGGGTCCTGATCCGGATTGCTCAGGATGCTGGTGACGTGCACATGCTTGCCGCCAACTTGTTGGGCAACATCGCCATAAAAATTTTCACCAGCCACGATGTTGATCGGCTGAGTGGCTGCCTGGGCAAGCAGCGGTGCGCAGGCCAGGGCCAGGAGTGAAACAAGGCGGGTGATGCGATTCATGGTTATTCTCACTTTCCGGTGTTATGTTATAACGCTTTGGCGATTTTATGTAATGATATAACATTGTGCAAACTATTTTTACGCCCACCTCCCCGCCTAGCAGAACATGAAAGCCGCTGGCGGCGGGCAGCGCGATAACAAGGACACCCGACGATGACTGTCGCCCTCAACCCAGCGCCTTGCGCGACACCACCTACAAGCTCACTGCACGAAGCAAGCCGACTGACCGATCTGCTGCACATTTTCGACGAAGACATACAGCTTTGCCTGTATCCGCGCAGCCCGATAGAACCCATCACCCGCTACTTTGCCGCCGCACGCGAGCAGGGTGTGCTCGGGCTGGGATTCCGACTGGTGGCCACCCCGGGCCAGGTGCTGGATATTCCGGGCCTGGCCGCCCTGCCCGGACGTGACGCCCTACTGCAGGACATGGCCTATCTGCTTGATATGTATGCCGAGTTGATTGGCTGTCCGCAGGTTGGCATGCGTCTTGAAGTGCTCGACCGCGCCATGTGCCCGCGCTTTCATGTCGACCGGACAGGTGTGCGCATGCTGTGCACCTACTACGGCCAGGGTACCGAATGGCTAAGCGAGGAAGCCGCAAACCGCAGCAAGCTCGGCCGCCTGGCCCAGGGCATGCCGGACGAAACCTCCGGGCTGATCCGCAACCCGGCGGCCATCCGGCAGGCAGCGCCCTTTGCCCTGCTCCTGCTCAAGGGAACGCAATGGCAGGGCAATGATGGCCGTGGCGCGATTCATCGCTCCCCAGCACCGGACCCGCTGCAGCCATGCCGCGTGCTACTGGCGCTGGACGCCATCTGGTAGCCAGCCACCCAATTTGAACTCCCAAGGAACAACCATGCAAAAACTCCCTGTCACCGTGCTGTCCGGCTTTCTTGGCGCCGGCAAAACCACCCTGCTCAATCACATCCTCAACAACCGTGAAGGCAAGCGGGTTGCCGTCATCGTCAACGACATGTCGGAAGTCAATATCGACGCCCGCCTGGTGCGCGAGGGTGGTGCCGCCTTGTCACGTGCCGAAGAAAAACTGGTCGAGATGAGCAATGGCTGCATTTGCTGCACCTTGCGCGAAGACCTGTTGCTTGAAATTGACCGACTGGCACGCACTGGCCGTTTTGACTACCTCTTGATCGAATCAACAGGCATTGCCGAACCGTTGCCCGTGGCAGAAACCTTCACCTTCCGCGATGACGACGGGGCAAGCCTGTCGGACATTGCCCAGTTGGACACCATGGTGACGGTGGTCGATGCCCACAATTTTTTGCGCGATTACAGTTGCCGTGACCAACTGACAGACCGTGGTGAAAGCCTGGGCGAAGCAGATGATCGCGCTGTGGTGGACTTGCTGGTTGAGCAAGTGGAATTTTGTGACGTGATCGTGCTGAACAAAACCGACCTGGTCAGCCCGCAAGAGCTGGACCGCCTCGACAGCATTCTGCGCTCGCTCAATCCGCACGCCGACATCGTGCGCAGTGCGTTTGGCACAGTACCCCTCACGCGCGTGCTCAATACCGGTCGCTTCGACTTCGACAAGGCAGCGGAAGCCGCCGGATGGCTGAGCGAGTTGCGCGGCGAGCATGTACCGGAGAGCGAAGAATACGGCATCAGCAGTTTCGTCTACCGTGCCCGTCGGCCCTTTCACCCGCAGCGCCTGTGGGACTGGTTTGCCTGCCAATGGCCGGGGGTGATACGTTCGAAAGGCTATTTCTGGTTGGCCAACCGGCCGGACTTTGCCGGCAGTTGGTCTCAGGCGGGTGCCATCTCACGCCATGCCTGTGCCGGACTGTGGTGGGCGGCGGTCGCCAGGGAGGACTGGCCGGACGACCCGGAAAGTGTGGCAATGATCGAGGCGCGTTGGGCAGCACCCTGGGGCGACCGCCAGCAGGAACTGGTGCTGATCGGCATGAAGATGGACCAAGCCGCACTGATTGCCGGGTTTGATGCCTGCCTGATGACCGATGCAGAACTGGCTAGCGGCGAGCAAGGCTGGTGCGGCCTGGCTGATCCTTTCCCCAGCTGGGCGTTAAATCCGGAAGAAAGCGCTGCCTAAGGCAAAGCCGCACATGCCTGTTGTGTTCTCCAAACCTTCAGGCTGTTGGAGCCATCTTCCGCCTGATGCAGGAAGGACCACCAAGACCGAATTGCCGTCACGACACCCTGCCTTCACACAGGGTGATCTCATTTAAAGGTACTGGACGAACACAGAGAGCCAGGACTTGCCCTCCCCCATCACAGGAAAAGGTAGCAGCAAGGAATCGTTAGATTTTTGCCCACCAGTGCCAAAAAAAGCGCAAATAGTGCCAAAAACCCTGCAAATTAGCGGTGACAATAAAAGTGCAAATGAGTGCCAAAACGGCCGCACAGTTACATTTACACACCAAGATCATCCAAAGTTGTAGCAGGACAGCAAGCACTCAATGGCATACTGGATGGCATACTGAAAATTGTAGAAAACAAAAAAGCCCTGAATAATCAGGGCTTTAATGTAGATATCTGGTGGAGAGGGGGGGATTCCGAATTTAATCAAAAAAACCCTTATTTTCTTGGCACTTTTCGTACATCTACACATTAGAACAATGATCTTTGTGTAGAAGTGATTTTTTTATTGTAGTAGATGTATTCACGCTTCGTAAAATTATTTAGATATAGTGGTATAGGTAAGATAAAAAGACCGAACCAAATTTTTTTGACCGACTCGTTATCGGCCTTAGCGGTCACTGGGATGAATCTTGCGAAACGTCAGCAATCAATTGCTAGCTGCCCGTGGCGTTACACACCTGCTTTCCACAGTAGCTTGGGCCCGCACTTCGACCCTCTTGGTACACCCAAAATAATCTGGGCACAACGGCGGGTACGTAAACAGACAGTAGGGTACATGGAGGCCATGTCGCACCAGCATATGTAACAATCCAGCCATTCAGGCGTAATCATTTTTTCATTCACTTTCATCCTATATCACTGAATTCATTGAACTTACCCTCAATTTGCCAATACCGGCACTCCCTGCGGATCGTGACCGCAAGAGATCGATGGCATCAAAAACATGGATAAGGACAATGAACAAGATGAAGATGAAAACGATGACAACAGCACTGCTGACTCTGGCGATAACAGGAGCCGTGCTTCATGAGCATGCCGGCGCACAGGAGTTGTGGGACCCTCACCTGCGGGGCATCAACGAGGGCTTTGCCGCCGGAGCCCTGCCGCCCGAAGGGGTCTATGGCGTACTGAACAACTACTGGGCCTCTTTTGATGTTTATGATCACAATGGCCAGAAAACCGGCAGCAAGGTCGATGCCTTGATCGAGGTGCCGATTGTACTTTGGTCTACCGGCGTGAAAGTGCTGGGCGCAGACTATGCTGTCGCCCTGGCCCAACCCTTCGACTACACCACGCTGACAGGCAATGGCATACCCTCGAATGGCCGCTGGGGAACATTCAATACTATCCTGGTGCCAGGGCAACTCTCATGGACATTACCCAATGACTGGCATGTAAAAGCCGGGCTTAATGTCTACCTGCCGGATGGCAGCTCCTCCCCCAACCGCCTGCCGCAAGGTACGTTTGTCGGGGCCGCAAATGGATTCTGGACATTGCAGCCCACGCTGGCAGTCAGCTGGCTGCACGATGGCTGGAATCTCAGCGCGGATGCCTCTTGGGCTTATAACTTCACCAACCCGGACACCCATTACAAATCAGGCCAGCAATTAGCCATCGACTATACCGCCGCAAAAACCGTAGGCCGTTGGACATTCGGCCTAGGGGCTCATCAGGAAAACCAGATCAGTGATGACAGTGGCAGCGGTGCAGCAGCCTGTGCTAACAAGGGCGGCTGTCGTGCCAGCAACTACGGCATAGGCCCGCTACTTGGCTATCAGTTCAACGAGGTAAGTGTCATGGCCATCTACAACCACGGCTTCAAGACACGCAGTGATACCGGTGGCGATTTCCTTAACCTTCGCCTGGTCTTCCCGTTCAAGTAGCCCAAATAGAAACAAGCCCGGACCGGCAGGTCGGGCTTGTTGCCATGAGAACAGATTCTGCCATGCGTCGTACAGGCAGATAACACCTTCCGTCAGGTTTCTTGTGTCGAAGTACCCGAGCGAATGGAGCGCTTGAGTTCACCCGGTGTGCAACCATATTTTTGCTTGAACACCCGCGAAAAGTGCGACTGATCAGTAAAACCCCACTGATAAGCCAGCACCGACAATGGTTGGCGCAACGAAGCACCCATCATGGACTGATAGGCATTATCCAGCCGCTGATCGCGCAACCACTGGGAAAAAGTCTGCCCGGTATCCTTGAATAGAGAATGCAGGTAACGGGTAGAAATATGGCACGCTCCGGCAATGGTTTCCGTACTGAGTCCCGGGTCACCAAGATGAAGGCGCACATAATCCTCAATACGACGCAGATGAGCGGCGCGCACGACAGATTCGGATGACGTGAGCAAACGACCATCCCCTTCCAGAGCCGTACACAGCAGTTCGGTCAATTGCTTGCCCACCATGGCCAGCTCGCTCCCCCCCAGACTATCGAGTTGGGCGGTAATCAGTTGCACATAATTGACAAACAGATTACCCACACCCGTTTGGGCATCAAATCGCATGGCACAGTAACGATCTGGTGAGCGCAGTCGATTCCGTAGATGACGACCTGGAACTTTAAGCACCCACAGGGTGTTGTCACGGTGATAGTCAAACTGATAGGGCTCATTGCTGTGTTCCAGCAAGAAACAGCCCGGCGCACACTCCACCTGTCGCCCCATCTGGCTGAAATGAATGCTGTCCTGACAAGGGATGGTAACCAGAAAGTATTCGTCCATCTGGTAGTGCAAATGTGACTTCAGCCGCTGATAGGAAGTGGGGCTGGAGCAGAGCCGGGACAACGAGAGGTCACCCAGCTGCCACAGGCGAAGATCGCCATCAAAATGGCTTTTGTCGAGAAACTTCAACTGCAACTCAAAATAGCTCTGACCAATGATGTCCTGCCACTGCTGGTAACGCTCCAGCGGCTTCACCGCTTGCGTGGAAAAATGTACCGTCATTGTTTTCTCCTCTTGACCACCCCGGGCTGCTTTCGCCCCATGCCGCCATTTGTTGTTATGCGGAAGGTTTGCTGATCCGTGACTTACATGATTGATGGAATGGTTCCTGTAGGCAATGTGAATCTTCGGCCAACGTGAAGCAATTCCCCACGTCGGCCATGTATCAACGGGCTAATCAGACCGCGTGCCAACGGGTCAGATGATAGGTGCCGCTTTCATGCAAGCTGGCCTGCCAGCCCGGACGCAATACCACGGTGGTAGTGGCCTCCTCGATAACAGCCGGGCCGACAATGCGACATCCAGCTGCCAGCCGCTCACCTGCATAGACTGGCGTTTCTACCCAGCGCGCGCTGTCATCGAACAGCATGGGCCGGAATCCGTCATGTGCATCTTCCACAGCATCCGGATTATGGGGAAGTGATGGCAACTGCGGCTTGCTGACCAGACCGCTCACCGTGCACTCCAGATTAACCAGCTCTACCGGGTTTTGTGGCTCGGCATAGGTGAACAAGGCCTCATGCCGCTGATGGAAGGCTGCCAGCACCGTAGCCAGAGTGCCCTCTTGCAATGGCGTGCCGGGCAATTCCACCGTGCATTCGTGGATCTGTCCTACATAGCGCATCTCCACACTGCGACGAATATGGATCTGCTCCGGCTCAAACCCATCCAGCATCAGATTGTGTCGGCCCCGAGCCTCCATTTCGGCAAACCTAGCCTCCAGCTCCTCCAAAGCGCAGCCAGGCAACAGACGCATCGGCATGCTGGCCAGATAGTTGTATTTGACATCGGATATCACCTGCCCGAAAGCACAAAGGCAAGAAGCAAACTTGGGCACAAGCACCTGCTGCGCCCCCAGCTCCTCCGCCAGCGCCGTGATATGCATGCCGGTAGCCCCACCCGCGCAGATCAGCGCAAAGTCACGCGGGTCGTAACCCTGCTCAATGGAAATACGACGGATACCATTGGCCATGTTCAGATTGACCAGCGTACTGATGCCATAGGCAGCACGCTCAATACTGATTCCCAGCGGTTCAGCTACCTGGCTGGCAATAGCCTGCTGGGCCCGTGGCAAGTCCAACCGTATGCTCCCCCCCAGCACTGCATCCGGCTTGAGATACCCCAGCAACAAGTTGGCATCGGTGACTGTCGGCTGGTCACCACCCTTGCCATAGCAAGCAGGTCCAGGATTGGCACCCGCACTATGCGGGCCAACCTCCAGCATGCCGAAATCATTCAGCCGGGCAATGGACCCGCCCCCAGCGCCCAGGGTTTCCACATGTATCATGGGGACGCCAATGCGCTGTCGCAGGAAGTCGATATCACGATTCAGATTGGTTTGCCCGCCCTTGGCCAAGGTAATGTCAAATGACGTCCCCCCCATATCCACGGTAATGACGTTGTCGATACCAAACGGGCCAGCCAGATACAAACCCGCTTGAGGCGCTGAAGCCGGGCCCGAGTTGATGGCATTGACCGCACGTTCTTTCATGACGTTACCAATGGCCAGCCCACCATTGGACTGGTAGTAACGCACAGGACTACGAGCACCCAAGCTACGGAAGTATTCGTCAATACGATTTACATACCGCCCCATCACCGGACTGAGATAGGCATTGACCACGGTGGTGGAAGTACGCGTGTATTCCCGGATCTGCGGGTAAACTTCGCTGCCGCTGCACACGAACACCCCCGGCAGATGCTGCTCGACCAACGCCTTGACCCGCTGCTCATGAGCCGCATTACTGACCGACCACAGCAGCGAGATGGCAACACTTTCCACTTTCTGCTCACGGAAATAATCAATGGCGGCCAACACGGCCTCCTCGTCCAGTGGTGCATACTCGCTCCCATCGGCCAGAATGCGACCTGCAACCGGGCGGCGCAAATGGCGCGGTACCAATTGTGGTGCCGACGGGTAGCTGGCATCGTAACGGTAGCCTTCTTCTTTATGACCAAGCCGGATTTCAATGCTGTCCTCATGCCCGGCACTACAAATCAGCCCTACCTTGACCCCCTTCAGTTCGATCAGGGCATTCAATGCCACAGTCGTGCCATTGATGCACAGGTCACAGTTGCTGACGATGTCACTGACCGAGCGGTCCAGCGCCTCTGACATCTGCGCCAGACCAGCCGCGATGGCACGGGTGCCATCCTCCGGCGTCGAAGGACTCTTGAACAAGCGGATCGTGCCATCCTGTTCTACCAGCACAAAATCAGTAAAGGTACCGCCAGCATCCACACCCAGGCGAAATTGGTTTTTCATGCCTTATCTCCCTGCCGGTTCATCTCGCATCGGCAGCGTTCGCTTGCCTCTCTATCCACACTCAGGTCTGACTTGAGCACCACACCATATTCCAGTTGTGCGGCTTCGGCCGACACCAGACCGTTTTTCACGTCGTCGCACACCTCATCCAGCGGGCGCTGCCACGGCAAACCATAGCCACCTCCCCCAGGATTGACGTTGCGGGCGCGCTGTCCAGGGCGGATATGAGTGATCACATTCTGGCGATGCACTGTGCTTTTCCCGTCAGCCATTATTTCGAGACGGCCCAGTTTGCGCTCCCGCAAGCGGTCCTGCGCGCCAGCCGCCCCCATGGTGCCAATCTGCCGTCCCTCACCAAAGGAAATCACCGTCATTTCATGCCCAATCGGCTCCACCTCCCACACCGTGCCACTCCCTCCCCGGAAGCGACCGGCACCCGCACTGTCGGTGAGCAAGCCATAGCGATGGATGATAATCGGGTAGGCATACTCCAGTAGCTCGACATCACCTGAACTCAAAGCACCAAAGCAACACAAGGGGCCACAAGCGTGCCAACCGTCCATATGGCGGGTCGCCCCTGCGCCAGAAATAATGGAGGCCAGCACCATGGTGACGTATTGCTCACCGGTAATCGGGTTGATGCCGGCGATATTGATCCCGCTGGCATGTCCCCATGACGCTGTAACCCGCTCGGGTGCAGCCGCTTCAAAGGCCATCCGTACTGCATCGGTGAGCGTTTCCATCGGTGTCGTGGTGCAGTTGACGTGGGGAGCCGGCTCGGTGGCATTACACAGCGTGCCGGGTTTACCCAGGTCCACTGTCACACAGCGATACAGACCTTCGTTGTAGGGCGGTGGCACCTGGGCAAACATCATCAGGCCCAGGTAAATGCCGGACATGGAGTTGCCCGCATAAGAGTTGATGAAATACGGCAGCTGCGGCGGGCTTTCGATGGCAATGTGGACTGTGTCATCACGGACGGTAATGTCGGCCTGAATAGTCAGCTCACCATAACCGTGACCAGCGTCTTCCAATACAGCCTTACCTTGGTAATGCCCATCGGGTATGGAACGGATCAGTGAACGCATATGACGATCAGCCATATCTTTCAGTTCGGCAATCGCGGCCCGTACCGTTTCCACACCGTACTTATCCAGCAAAGCCAGAACATTGCGTTCGCCCACACGGCATGCGCCGTACTGCGCATTCAGATCCCCCTCCTGATCACGACGGGCACGCATATTGCACATCAGCAAATTGACCACATCATCACGACGGCGGCCACGATCCCACAGTTTTACCGGAGGAATACGTAGACCTTCGGCATAAATTTCCCGTGCATCCGGGTTATAACCAGCAGGCACCGGACCACCTATATCCGTTAGATGGCCCTTGCAAACCGTCCAGAACACCAGCTCACCCTGGTAGAACACCGGCTTGTACATACAGCAATCCAGAATATGGCTGCCCTGATAGGCCGGGTCATTGTGGTAAAGAACATCACCTTCGTGGATGTCATCCCCGAAATAGCCGGCTACCGCTTTCATGGCCGGTATGAGTGATCCCAGATGAATAGGGATGTCCTGCCCTTGCAATACCATTTCCGGCAAGTGATCGAATAAGGCATTGCTGTAGTCATGTGCCAGATTGAAAACACTGGAACGCCCGGTTTTCTCCAGGGTCAGCGTCATCTCTCGCTGTGCCGTCTCAAGGGCGCCCCGGACCACGGCCAGCGTGATCGGGTCCACTCCTGAAGGGTTGGGGTGACGTTGGGTCACGTTGCTCTCCTTTGTTATGCCGGTGTTACCGGTATGTTGCTAAGTTAAGAGCAGCGGCCATCCCACGCTTGTATGGATGTGCAGAAAGAATGGTTCAGGTGTGAACGGTTACCACAATGAAAAAAACGCCCGACAAAGATCGGGCGCAAGGGAGGAGTTATCACATGTCCACAACTCAGGCTGTCGCATTACTGGCCATCCTCTGGCGCTGCAACAAACCGTAAAAACCAAATGAAACCAGCGCACTGCATGGTGCCGACCACTGCGCCATGAACGGCCCTGCCTGCATCAATGCGATGCCCAGCCCTGCGGCAACAAACCAGGCAGTCACACCCTCACGACGTACCATGGGCACATCATCACCCCAGGCATTGTCATCAGGCAGAAACAGGATATGAGCCAGTGCCACACCCACCCAAGCCACCACAAAAATGCCCTGGTAGGCCAGCGCCTGCAGAATGAAACTGAACACATTGGTCAACATCAGCAGATAGACCACAGCCCCGACAACAACCCCCCATGCAATCTTCGGCAAACGGACTCCCAGGGCCCGCTCGAAAAAACCCTGCATATTGATGGTAGCCAGATAGAAGTTAGCCGTGTTGATACGAGTCTGGCTGACCCAGACAAAAGCCAAGCCTACAAAACCCATCAGCTTGAGCAATGCCAGCACCACGGAGACTTCGCTTAGTGAACCATTCCCAGGGATGCTGTTCGCCAGAAAAATGCCGATGGCACCATTGATGACAAAAGTAAAAACATAAAAAGGTAAGCCGAAGGTTAGCCGCGCATGGTATTGGCTGTCCTCTTCCCGGCCAAAGCGTGCGTAGTCCCAGGTGTACATCATCAGTATCCACACCCCCATGAAGTAGCAAAAGCAACTCCACCAGCCACTGACAGGCGCGCCGCCGGCAGGGACCACGGCCAGCCAGGCAGGGCTATAACCGAAGTCATGCAAGGTCAAGCCTACCGCCGCAACCAGTCCCAACAAGTAGAACGGCAGCAACACACCGTTGAGCTTGTCCAGCCAGCGCTGCACACTGCCAAACACCAAGGGCACGCTGTAGGCCACCACCAGCAGATAGGCCTGATGCAAGGACAGCACAGGGAAATAAGACTGGATAGCCACCGCAATGACCGAACCTTCAAATACGGCGTAATAGATGGCGGTTGCGAAAAAAATCAACGTCGCCAGCGGTGCACCGGAGCGGCCAAACAAGGTTTGTGAAAAAAGCGAAACTGACAGACCAGTACGAATGGCATGCCGGGTGATGATCCCGTTGATGACGGAATAACTGATCGCCGACAAACCGAGTCCGATCAGAGTATTTACCGACCCATAATTCAGCGCCAAGGTGGCGGAAACCACAATCCAGAACATGGCACTACACACTGACCACCACGCCATGGTCAGGCCAAAACGCGGCATTCTGGCACCTGCCGGTACCGGACTGCGGGTGAAATCGTCATCCACACCCTCCTCTGAGGGCATCTGCAAGCTAGCCATTTGTCTCTCCTGTTGTTCTCCATGCCTGCCACATCGGTCATCCCGGGCAGTGAAACCAAATCGTAGGAAAGTGAGCCATTTACAGATAGGACAAAACTGCATGAAAACAGGTACAGGTCAGCACATGTTCTTGGTGCGCAGGGATGAGCTTCATGGGTTGAATTGTGTGCAGTCCATGACGAGAGGAAGCGGAGGAAAGGTTTGGTATTACAGCGGTTGCCTGATACTGCAGGTGATGAATTTGCCTAGTAAGCTAGGGGGAGGGTTGGATAATCAGCCTTCAGGCTGTAAGGGGGGCAGATCTGATGGCAGCTTGATTGTTGCGGCCGGAATGGGTATCTGATCACCAAGCTTCCGATAGCCAAGCTCATTTCTACGCTGCTTCAAACCAAGCTTAATGTTGGTGGTGCCTGTCAGAAAAAATATCACAGCAGTACCGAATGCCCTGTTAAGAGGCGAATGGCCATGACTGAGCATGTCCGGAATTTTGTGTAAAGCAGTCTCTCCTCACTCACTTGTCGAAAAGTCGTTTCAGCCGACAAACTGACAGTCCTTCAGCCTGGCCGGCGGCTGTTCGGCCAAAGCAGTCCTTCTACTGCTTGCTAGGCAACGGCTGGTTTACACAGAATTCCAGACAGGCCCTGGCTTGGCGTAATACAAGGTCAAAGAGGCACTTGATAGTGAGAGAGAACTGGATGGCCGCACTGGAGGAAGTTGGCTACCACCCACGCATATCGGTAGCAGGAATCTGCAAATTCATGTCTTTGTCTAGACGATGAAGCAACTGCCCTCGCTGCTTGAAGTACTTGTTATCGGCCTGCCGGTGGCTTGGTACTTGAGAAGCAGGGAGCATACTTATTATCACCCTACCGAACAGATGAAATCCCTGATTTGTGTAACAAAGCCCCTCCTGACTTCGATCTACATGCAAGACTCACAATGAGACAAAGGGAAAGTCCAGTGCGGGCCTGCGTCCGTCAATGAGATCGCTCAGCACAGCGGCAGAGCCACATGCCAATGTCCAACCCAGGGTTCCGTGACCGGTATTAAGCCATAAGTTGTCAAAACCCATGCGACCGATCAGCGGTACGGCCGAAGGCGTGACGGGCCGCAGCCCGGTCCAGAAAGTTGGTGGCCCGGCTTCGTTCAGTTGCGGAAACAGGGCCTTGCTCCTTCGTACCAGCAAGTCGCAGCGCACAGGATTGAGCGTCGTGTCGAAACCCGTCAGCTCAGCCGTTCCTGCCACGCGCAAACGCTGGCCAAAACGGGAAAATACAATCTTGTACTCATCGTCGATCAGGCTGACCTGTGGCGCGATGCTGTCGGCGGTCAGCTCGAAAGTGGCCGAGTAGCCCTTGACCGGATAAACCGGCAGGTTGATGCCATGCGGATGCAGCAGCGCCGGAGTATGGCTCCCTAGTGCCAGCACAAAAGCATCCGCCACATGATGCACACCATCTTCGGTAATGATGGCAGTCACCCTGCCCTGCCGTTGCTCAAGCCGGGCCACCGTTTGCCCATACAACAGATGCACACCGGCCAGGCGGCATTGCGCTGCCAGTTGCCGGGTAAAGCTGTGAGCATCGCCCGACTCATCCTGTTCAGCATAATCCCCGCCCAGCAAACGGGATGCCATCGCTTGTAAGGCTGGCTCCAGTCGCAAGCATTCCTCAGCATCAACCGCATGGCGCAGCCCGCCAAAGCCGCTTTGCAGACTGGCGGCCTGCAAGCCGGCCCGGTATACCTCCGGATCGGTATAGATATGCAAGATGCCGCGCTGCAAGCGGTCATAGGCCAACACATCACCCAGTTGCTGATTCAGCTGCTGCAGACATGCCCGGCTATGCAGGGCCAACTGGATGATGGCACGGCAATTACGGGCATGGCGCTGCATGCTGCATTCGCGCAAGAACTGCCAGCACCAGCGCCACAAGGCAGGATCGCGTCGCAGGCGCAGCAATAAGGGCGCGTCCTCCTGTCCCAGCCAGCGCAACACTTTCCAGGGCGTGGACGGGCTGGCCCATGGTTCTGCATGGGAGACGGAAATCTGTCCGCCATTGGCAAAGCTGGTTTCCAGCGCGGCATCCGGCTGTCGATCAATCACGCTGACTTCGTGTCCTTGACGCGCCAGATACCAGGCGGTACTGATGCCAACCACGCCAGCGCCCATCACCATGATTTTCATGTTTCGCTCTCAGGAAAAATCACCCCAGGCTGCCGCAAAGGCAGTTGATCTGCCGGCCATCTGCACGGCGGCAGCCTGCTCCTCGATACGTGCTAGCGCCGCTGCCGCCCTTTGCAAGGCAGGCAATAACGACAAGGCTTTCTCCGCCGTCAGCCGCATCACCGGTGCCTGAATGGCTATGCCGGTATTCGACTTGCCACCGGCCACCGGCACCAGCACCGCAAGGCAGAACAATCCCGGCAGAAACTCTTCGTCATCACACGCATAACCGTCACGCTTCACCCGCTCCAGCTCTCCTTCCAGCGCCGCCAGATCCGTCAGCGTATGTTCCGTATAACGGGTCAGCTGCACATGCTCCAGCAGGCGGCGGCGCTGACTCGGGCTCATCTGTGCCAGAAACAGCTTGCCACTGGCCGAACAATGTGCTGGCACGCGAGAGCCAGGATGCAGGTAAAAACGCAATGGGGCCGGCGTTTCCACCCGGTCCAGATACAGGACTTCGCTGCCTGACAGTGCCGTGATATTGCAGCTTTCTCC
>NZ_JAELTZ010000055.1:0-20863 GCF_016429115.1 Aquitalea sp. ASV15
CAGCAGGTCTTGCAGGGTGGCGATGGCCACGACCGGCATGCCATATTGCTGTGCCACTTCCTGCACCGCGGACAATTCACCGCTGCCGCGCTCCATGCGGTCCAGCGCGATGGCTACGCCTGCGGGGGTGGCACCGGCGGCGCGGATCAGTTCCACCGATTCGCGCACCGAGGTGCCGGCGGAAATCACGTCATCGATGATCAGGACACGGCCTTGCAGCGGTGCGCCGACCAGGGTGCCGCCTTCGCCGTGATCCTTGGCTTCCTTGCGATTATAGGCAAAAGGCACATTGCGGCCTTGTTCGGCCATGGCCATGGTCGCGCCGGCGGCCAGGATGATACCCTTGTAGGCAGGTCCGAACAGCATGTCGAATTCGATGCCGCTAGCCATTATCGACTTGGCATAGAAGCGAGACAAGTGCAGGGTGGAAAGGCCATCGTTGAACAGGCCGGCATTAAAGAAATATGGCGATTTGCGCCCGGCCTTGGTGATGAACTCGCCAAACTTCAATACCTGCTTGTCGAGTGCAAAACGGATAAAATCTTGGCGGAAATCGCTCATATCATTCCTCATAGAGACTAGTTAACTATCTGAACGGCTGGAAAAATTGCCGGCAAGGATAGCACAGGAGACTGCATTGCTTCGAATCGTTTCAGCCAACCTCAATGGCATCCGCTCGGCGGACAAGAAGGGTTTTTTCAACTGGTTGGCCGGAATCGCTGCCGATTTTGTCTGTGTGCAGGAGCTGAAGGCCCAGGCGGCCGACCTGAGCGAGCGCATGCGTGCGCCGGATGGCCTGACCGGCTATTTCCACTATGCCGAGAAAAAAGGTTACAGCGGCGTGGGGGTGTATACCCGTCATCAGCCGGATGCGGTGATCGAGGGGCTGGGCGTGGACTGGATCGACGCTGAAGGACGTTTCCTGCAGCTGGATTTCGGTAATCTCAGCGTGATTTCGCTGTATCTGCCATCGGGTTCCAGCAGCGATGAGCGCCAGCAGGTGAAGTTCCAGTTCCTGGAGGTGTTCATGCCGCATCTGGAGCAGTTGAAAGCGGCCGGGCGCGATATCGTCATCTGTGGTGACTGGAATATCGCCCATCAGGAGATCGACCTGAAAAACTGGAAGGGCAATCTGAAAAATTCCGGTTTCCTGCCGGAGGAGCGTGCCTGGATGAGCGATCTGCTGGGCCGCGTGGGCTGGTGTGATGTATGGCGCACCCTGTATCCCGAACAGCCGGGCTATAGCTGGTGGAGCAATCGCGGCCAGGCTTATGCCAAGGATGTGGGCTGGCGCATCGACTATCACATCGTTACCCCATCGCTGATGGCGGTGGCACAGACGGCATCCGTCTACAAGGATGAGAAATTTTCCGACCATGCGCCGCTGATCGTCGACTACGCGCTGGATCTGCCTGCTTGATGAATTTGTGTTGTGTACGGCGTGTTGGCAACACATTGTAATCACTGTATCAAGTCTTGCTGATGTCCTGCCTTTAGGATGAAGTTATCGCGAATCTGCCTGTACCGGCAGGCCAAGCCTGCCGGGCACCTGCCCGTTCGCAACTTCACAGGATGCATGTCATGAGAAACCGTCTGCTGCTTGTTTTACTGGGCCTGGGTGCCGCGCTGCCGGCACTGGCAGCCAATGTCGGCATTTCCGTCAATATCGGCGAACCCGGCTTTTACGGCCAGCTGGATATTGGCCATTACCCCCCGCCAGCCTTGCTTTATCCGCAGCCGGTCATTGTCAGCCCGGTAGTGGTGGCCCAGCCCCCTATCTATCTGCGTGTTCCGCCGGAACACGCTCGTCATTGGGATCGTTACTGCCGTCGCTACCAGGCTTGCGACCGCCGAGTGTATTTCGTGCAGGACAGGTGGTATCGCCAGGAATATGCGCCGCGCTACCTGCGCGAGCACCCGCATGGTCATGACGGACATGATAATGGCTGGCACAAGGGTGAAGAGCACCGTGGCCATGCATATCGGGATGAGCGGTCTGGTGCGCCCTGGCCTGAGCAAGGCGGTGGCGGCCGACACTGACATGGCTTTGTCCAATCCAGAAACCGCCGCTTTGACCGGCGGTTTTGCATTCCCGCGTGCAAGGCATTAGCCTGTTGCCTGCGCCACTGCTGTTGCGGTGGCGCGGCGATCAACCATGATGCGGCCAGTGCAGGGCAGGCGGCATCAGCATGCAATAAGGGCTGTGATGCTGGACGATGATGATGTGGTACTGCTGACAGTGCCCGGCTGGGGCAATTCCGGGGACAAGCACTGGCAAACCCTGTGGGAGCTGACCTATCCGCTGGCGCGACGTGTCCAGCAACAGGACTGGCTTTACCCGGAGCGGGAGGAATGGGTGGCCGCCCTGGATGCGCTGGTACGGGATACGCCGGGCCGTATCGTACTGGCGGCCCATAGCCTGGGCTGTCACACGGTGGTGGAGTGGCTGCGTACCGTCGATCTGCAGACCCAGCATCGCATCAAGGGTGTGCTGCTGGTGGCACCACCGGCGCTGCCCATTACCGAGGCCAGGGCGCGGGCCAGTGGTGAACTGCCGGAGGGTGCAGCGCTACCGGCCTTCTCCGGATTTGCCCAGGCCAGTGCAGGGCGCTTGCCTGTGCCGGCGGTGATGGTGGCCAGCCAGGATGACCTGTTCTGCGATTTTGCCACGGCCCAGGCCATGGCGGAGCTGTGGGGTATCCGGCTGGTGGATGCGGGCCGTGCCGGTCATATGGGTAGTCATGCCGGTCTTGGCAGCTGGGCGGCCGGTCAACAGTTGCTGCAGCGCTTCATCCTGGCCTGAGCCGCCAGGCCCCAATAAAAAACCGCCACCTTCGCGAGCGAGGGCGGCGGTTTTTATATTGCGGGGGCTTTATTGGCTGGCCTTAGCGGGCGACCGGGCGCGCCGGGTCACTGCACCATTCGCTCCACGAACCCGGATACAGCCGGCTGCCAGACAGCCCGGCATGTTCCATGGCCAGCAGATTGTGGCAGGCGGTGACGCCGGAGCCGCACTGGTGGACGATTTCTTCCGGCTTGCTGCCTGCCAGTACGGCCTCCCACTCGCTGCGCAAGGTCGCCGCGTCCTTGAAGTGGCCGTTGCCAGCCAGGTTCTGCTGGAAGAAGCGGTTGCGGGCGCCGGGGATGTGGCCGCCCACCGGGTCCATGGTTTCGCCTTCGCCACGGAAACGCTCCGGGCTGCGGGCATCCACCACGACAAAGTCCTGTGCATCCAGATTGGCCAGGACCTGATCGGCATCGACGGTTTCGACCAGGCTGGCATTGACCGGAAAACGGCGCGGCATATAGCGTTTCTTGTCGGTTTCCAGCACCGCTCCGGCTTGCTGCCAGGCCTGGATGCCGCCATCCAGCACGGCGACGGCGGCATGGCCCAGCCAGCGCAGCAGCATCCAGGCGCGGGCGGCATACATGCCGCCAGCGTCGTCATAGCAGATGACCTGGATGTCGCCGGTAATGCCGGCCGCGCCCAGATCCACCGCCAGCCGCTGGCCATCCGGCAGCGGGTGGCGGCCATTGCTGCCGGTTTTCACGCCGGACAGGTGGTAATCGAGGTTGAGATAGCGTGCGCCGGGAATGTGGCCGGCCTGATAGGCATGCAGGCCGTATTCCGGGTCGGTCAGCTGGAAGCGGCAGTCGAGAATGACGTAATGCTCGGGATCAAGCGCCTGCAACTGGGCCGGGCTGATGAGGGTGGTGTACATCGGCTTCTCCTGAATGGGTGTGCCACATGGCGGACATGCACCCTGTGGCAAGGAGGAGCCGCTTACGAGCCGGCCCAGGGGCCGGCTTGAAAGCGGTTCCGCATGCCTGCCGGCAAGCGCGGGCAAACCGGCAGGACCGCTCTAGCCTACACAGAAGCAGCTACAGTCGGCAAGCGGGCCGGGTTATTGCACTGCAGCGGCAAGTGGCTGATTTTGCAAGGCAGCTCGCAGGCTGGCGGCCAGGTCCGGCTGACCGTGTTCTGCCCCCTGGCGCTGCGGGCTGGCCCAGATCGGGCTGGGAAAGTGGGCGTCGTCGGCAAAGCGCGGAATGACATGCCAGTGCAGGTGCGGCACCACATTACCCAGGCTGGCCAGGTTGATCTTGTCTGGCTGCATGACGGCGCGGATGGCTTTTTCGGTCCGCAGCACCCAGTCAAACACATGTGCACAGTCGGCCGGGGCCAGGTCGCTCATTTCGCGTACATGCTGTTTCCAGATGACGCGGCAGAAACCGGGATAGCCGGCTTCTTCAACCAGCAAGACCCACAGTCGGGTATCTTCGTACAGCAATTCGCCGGCAGGCAGGGTGCAAAGCGGACAAGTCATGAGCGGAGCGCCATTTTCTGTTGAAGGATGTCGCTCATTCTACCGTGCTGCGACCGTGCTGTTTTTTTTCGTCTGTTATACTGATTCCACTGTCCGCATATTCAGTCCTGTCATGCGGGCCTGCTATCCTGTACAAGACATTTCGTCGCTAACTCCCTGGAAATACTGTGTGAATCTGGTTCAAAGCCTGATGGTGATTGCCGTACTGATCTTGATCAGTGCCTTCTTTTCCGTATCGGAAATCTCGCTGGCGGCGGCACGCAAGATCAAACTGCGCCAAATGGCCGAAGAGGGCGATGGGCGCGCCGACCGCGTGCTGGCCTTGCAGGCACAGCCGGGCCTGTTCTTTACCGTGGTGCAGATCGGCCTGAATGCCGTGGCCATCATGGCCGGCATCATGGGGGAAGCGGCCTTTACCCCCTATTTTGCCCAGGCGCTGCATCTGGTGTTCTCCGCCGACTGGGTGGAGCGGGTCAGCTTTCTGCTGTCCTTTGTCACGGTCACGGCGCTGTTCGTGCTGTTTGCCGACCTGATGCCCAAGCGGCTGGGCATGTCGGCGCCGGAGCAGATTGCCGTGCGCGTGGTGCGGCCGATGCAGGCTTGCGTGCGGCTGTTCATGCCGCTGGTGTGGTTGTTCAACGGCATGGCCAATATGCTGTTCCGGCTGTTTGGCCTGCCCACGGCGCGGCCGGACGACCTGACCCCGGACGACATCGTCGCCATGATGGAAGCAGGTGCCGAAGCCGGCGTATTGCAGCAGCAGGAGCATCACCTGATTGAAAACGTGTTCGAGCTGGAAAGCCGCACCGTGCCCTCGTCGATGACTGCGCGCGAAAGCGTGGTGTATTTCACCCTGCAGGAAGAAGAAGCCAGCATCAAGCGCAAGATCGCCGAAAGTCCGCATGCCAAGTATCTGGTATGCGATGGCGTGGTGGATGCGGTGGTGGGCTATGTCGATTCCAAGGATATCCTGACCCGGCTGGTGAACCAGCAAAGCGTGTCGATCAAGCGCGAGCTGACCATCCGCAATGTGCTGATCATTCCCGACAGCCTGACCCTGTCCGAACTGCTGGCACGCTTCAAGGCTTCGCGCGAAGACTTTGCCGTGGTGATGAACGAGTACGCGCTGGTGGTGGGCATCATCACCCTGAACGATGTGATGAGCACGGTAATGGGTGATCTGGTGTCGCAAAGCCAGGAAGACCAGATCGTGCAGCGCGATGCCGACAGCTGGCTGGTGGATGGGGCCTCGCCGGTGGAGGATGTGTTGCGTGCCCTGGATATCGACAGTTTTCCGGATGATGAAAACTACGAAACCATCGCCGGTTTCATGATGTACATGCTGCGCAAGATTCCCAAGCGTACCGACCATGTCGAGTATGCCGGCTACAAGTTCGAGGTGGTGGATATCGACAACTACCGCATCGACCAGTTGCTGGTGACGCGGGTGAGCCCGGTGCCCGCACAGCCGGACTGAGCCGGTTACGATTGCTTACACGGGCTTACAAGAGTCTCACAGACGCGTCGGCCCTCCCTCCCTAAGATGCAATGCATGGAGGCAGCAAACACACTGCCCCCGCAACTCAACAAAGTCGCCTTACGGGAGAATGACCATGAAAAAGATCGCCGCACTCGTCCTGACCGCCGTGTTTGGTCTCGCCTCCGCTGCCGGCTTTGCCGCTGATGCCTCTGCGCCTGCCGCCAAGCCTGCAGTGAGCGCTCCGGCCAAGGCCCATCACACCAAACCGCATCAGGCCAAGAAACACAACGCCAAAAAACACCATCAGGTGAAGAAAGCCGCTTCGGCCCCGGCTGCGCAAAAAGCCCAGTCTGCCAAGAAGCATGTGCACAAGCATCATCACCATCACCACGCCGGCAAGCATCACCAGCATGCCCCGCGCAAGCTTAACCAATAAGCCAGCAGCCACAGTGATACGCAAGAAAGAGGAGGCATCAGCCTCCTCTTTTGCATGCCCGCCCTCAATCCAGCTCCGCCACCTTGCATACGCGCAGGGCCTGCGGGGTTTCGTCCATATTGCGCCATACCCAGTTGAAGTGGGCCACCACCTGTTCACCAGTCAACAGCGGACGGTTGCGGCAGGTATGGGCATCTTCCAGTACGGTCACGGCATAGTCGTGCGACAGCGCACTGCGAATGGCGTAATCAATGCAGAAGTCGGTGGCGGAGCCGCCTATCCACACATGGCGCACACCCAGCTGCTGTAACAGTGCATGCAGCTCTGGCCGATAAAAGCTGTCGCCCACCGTCTTGTGCACGACCGGGTCATCAGCGAGCCGCTGCAAGGCCGGATGGAGCGCCCAGCCGGTGCTGCCGGGGGCGAGGTCGGTGCCGGGCGGGCTATCGTGCTGGACGAAAATGACCGGCATCTCCTGCTGGCGGGCCTTGGCAATGGCCTGATTCAGTCTGGCCAGTACAGTATCGGCCTGGTAGGGCGGGGTGGGTTGGAACTGGGCTACTTGGACATCAACAATCAAGAGTGCGCTATCACGACGCATGGTTTGCTCCACTGGCGGGGGTATGCAGCAATGACTGCAACAGTATCTCGGCGCAGGCTTCTGCTTCGCTGACTGAAAAATTGTCCGGGTCCAGATGGCAATCCAGCCACAGGCCATCGATGAAACTGTCCACAATCAGTCCGCAGCGCCGGGCCAGCGTGGTATCTCCCAGCAGCTGTTCGAAGCAAGTGGTATATGCCATACGGTAGAGCCGGTCGGATGCCAGGGTGGTGGCACGGTATTGCTGCAGGCTGTGGCGCTCGCTCCAGCTGGCATACCACAGCGCCAGCAGTTCGGGATGGGTGGCGGCGAAATGGATATCGTGCCGGATATCTGCTGCCAGGCGGGCAGATGGCGTGGTTTCACACTCTGCCAGAGCCGTAGCCAGCGACTGCTGGTAGGTGTGCAGGGCAAGGTCCAGCGCGCTGTCCAGCAATTGTTCTTTCTGCTTGAAGTGGAAATTGACCAGGCTGCGCGATACACCGGCCAGCTCGGCGACGACGGAAATGGTGGCCCCGGGTAGACCATGGCGGGCGACTGCCTGAATCATCGCCTCGACCAATTGTTGGCGGCTGCTGTCGCCTTTGCGGCGGCGACCATCGGGAATGGACTGTGGCATGCAGGTCTCTGCGTGGAAATATCGCAACAATGTACAGCGGATTTCTGTAGTGATGTTGTGAAAACACTGGTTGTTATTGACGTGGTAAATACTTAGCCAACAAACTGGCTGAACGTACAGCTAAATAAAAAAAGTCCTCTGGGTCGCTGTATGCCATCGTTTTCATACCATCTGCGAGGAAAATCATGAGGACTACCCTATCCCGGCTGACAGCCCTGCTGTGCGGTCTGTTACTGTCTGCGGCCGCCACGGCGGAAGAGGCCGTGCTGAATGTCTACAACTGGTCGGACTACATCGCCAAAGACACGGTGGCCAATTTTGAAAAAGAGTCACACATCCGGGTCAAGTATGATGTGTTCGATACCGATGAAACCCTGCAAGCCAAATTGCTGAGCGGACGTGCCGGCTATGATGTGGTGGTGCCATCCTCAACCTTCATGGCCAAGCAGATTGAAGCCGGCGTCTACATGAAGCTGGACAAGAGCAAGCTGCCTAACCTGGTCAATCTGGATCCGGTGTTGATGAAAATCATCGCCAGCATGGACCCGAAAAACCTGTATGGCGTGCCCTATGCCTGGGGTACCACTGGCATGGGTATCAATATCACCAAGTTGCAAAAAGTGCTGGGCCATGAGGCAGTGCTGGATAGTTGGGACCTGATGTTTCGCCCGGAGCTGCTGGCCAAGGTCAGCTGCGGGGTGAATATGCTGGATTCGCCCACGGATGTGTTTCCGGTGGTGCTCAAATATATCGGCCGCGATCCCAACAGCAAGAGTCCGGCAGACTATCAGGCCGCTTATGCCGTGCTGAAAAAGCTGCGCCCTTATATTACCCAGTTCAATTCGTCCGGCTATATCAACGACCTGGCCAATGGCGATATCTGCCTGGCGCTGGGCTACTCCGGCGATGTGAATATTGCGCGCAACCGCGCACAAGAGGCGCATCGCAGCTATGAGCTGCGCTATGTCACACCCAAGGGCAATATTCCGATCTGGTTCGACCTGATGGGCATCCCCAAAGACAGCAATCATCCGGAAGCAGCACATAAATGGATCAACTACATCTTGCGGCCCGACGTCAGTGCCGGCATCACCAACGAGGTGTTTTATCCCAGTGCCAACCTGGCCGCCAGAAAGCTGACCAAGCCGGTCATTGCCAATGATCCCAATGTCTATCCTCCTGACGCACTGCTCAAGACCATGTATGTCGAGCTGCCCTTACCCAGCGACATCACCCGGCTGATGAACCGCATGTGGGCCGAGCTGAAAAGCGGGCGCTAACAAGCAGGTCCCTGCCGGCAAAGGCAGGGTATCCGCCATGAAAAAACCGCAGGCGGTCAAGCCTGCGGTTTTCTGTGGCAGCTCGGTGTGCGGAGCTTACAGCAGTACGCGTTCGATACCGCCGTTGCGGGCCTTTTCCACGTAGTCCTTCATCCAGTTCTTGCCCAGGATGTGCTTGGCCATTTCCACCACGATGTAGTCGGCTTCGGTGCCGGTATCCGGGCTGTAGCGCGACAGGCCCTGCAGGCAGGACGGGCAGGAGGTGAGAATCTTCACCGGTTGTTCGGTGGCACCGATCTTGGCCAGATCCTTGTTGATTTCCTCTTCCTTGCGCGAGCGTACCTGGGTGGCAATGTCGGGCCGGCTGGCGGCAAAGGTGCCGGATTCGCCGCAGCAGCGGTCGCTCAGCGTCACGCCGCCGCCCAGCAGCTTGTTGGCCACGTCCAGCGGCTGGTAAGCCTTCATCGGGGTATGGCAGGGGTCGTGGTACATATACTTCTGGCCGCCGATCCCTTCCAGCTTCAGGCCCTTTTCCATCAGGTATTCATGGATGTCGATGATGCGGCAGCCGGGGAAGATGTCCTCGAAGCGATACTTGGCCAGCTGGTCGTAGCAGGTGCCACAGCTCACCACCACGGTCTTGATGTCCAGGTAGTTCAGCGTATTGGCTACGCGGTGGAACAGCACGCGGTTTTCCGTGGTGATGGCTTCGCCCTTGTCGGCATAGCCGGCAGAGGTCTGCGGGTAGCCACAGCACAGATAGCCCGGCGGCAGCACGGTCTGGGTGCCGACATGCCACAACATGGCCTGGGTGGCGAGGCCGACCTGGCTGAACAGGCGTTCCGAGCCGCAGCCGGGGAAGTAGAACACCGCTTCGGCGTCTTCGGCCAGCTGCGGGTTGCGGATCACCGGCACCACGTTGGCGTCTTCCACATCCAGTAGGGCGCGCGCGGTTTTCTTGGGCAGGCCACCGGGCATCGGCTTGTTGATGAAGTGGATGACCTGTTCCTTGATCGCTGCCTTGCCTACGGTGGATGGCGGTTGCTTGGTCTGGGCGCTGGTCAGGTGCAGCTTCTTGCCCACGCTGTAGCCCAGGCGCTGGGCCTTGTAGGCAAAGCCGACCAGGCCGCCACGAATGGCCTTGATGGTGGCCGGGTCCTTGACGGTGAGGAAGGCCATGCCCAGCGCGGTGCCGGGGTTGAAGCGCTTGTTGCCGGTCTTGCGCAGGAAATTGCGCATGGCGACCGACACATCGCCGAAGTCGATCTTCACCGGGCAGGGCTTCACGCAGCGGTGGCACACCGTGCAGTGGTCGGCCACGTCGGATAGCTCGTCAAAATGCTTGAGGCTGACGCCACGGCGGGTCTGTTCCTCGTAGAGGAAGGCCTCGGTCAGCAGGCCGACGCCGAGAATCTTGTTACGCGGGCTGTACAACAGGTTGGCACGCGGCACGTGGGTGGAGCACACCGGCTTGCACTTGCCGCAGCGCAGGCAGTCCTTGACGCTGTTGGAAATGCTGCCGATGTCGGACTGTTCCAGAATCAGCGATTCGGCGCCCAGCAATTCGAAGGACGGGGTGTAGGCCATGGTCAGGTCGGCACCCGGCAGCAGCTTGCCCTTGTTGAAATGGCCCTTGGGGTCGATGCGCTGCTTGTAGGCACGGAAGGGGGCGATTTCCTCTTCGGTGAGGAATTCCAGCTTGGTGATGCCAATGCCGTGCTCACCGGAAATCACGCCGTTCAGGCTGCGGGCCAGTTCCATGATGCGTGCCACGGCCTTGTGCGCGGTTTGCAGCATGTCGTAGTCGTCGGAGTTGACCGGCAGGTTGGTGTGCACATTGCCGTCGCCGGCGTGCATGTGCAGTGCCACGAACACGCGACCGCGCAGCACCTTCTGGTGCAGGGCATGCACGGCATCCAGGATGGGGGCATCGGCCTTGCCGGAGAACAGGCTTTCCAGATCGTTCAGCAGTTCGTCTTTCCAGCTGACGCGCAGCTGGAAGTCGCGCATGGCGATAAACAGGGTGGCCGGCGTGGCATTGGCATCCACCAGCGGTGCATCGGGCCATTGTGCGCGGTACTGGGCAAACGGTGCGTCCAGATTGTCCAGCAGCCACTGCCAGCGCTGGCGCAGCGTGGCAATCAGTTCCAGCGCGGTGCCGCGGCGCTCGCCGATGATTTCGTCGGCGGAAACGGCACCGCCTTCGGTATCCACCGGCAGGCGGCCATGGAAGTATTCGGTGAGGGTGTCCAGCAGGCGCAGCTTGTTGGCCACCGACAGTTCGATATTGATGCGTTCGATGCCGTCGGAGTAGTCGCCCAGACGCGGCAGCGGAATCACCACGTCTTCGTTGATCTTGAAGGCATTGGTGTGGCGGGCGATGGCGGCAGTGCGCGAACGGTCCAGCCAGAATTTCTTGCGCGCCTCGGCGGTGACGGCGATAAAGCCTTCGCCGGTACGGGCATTGGCATAGCGCACCACCTGGCTGGCGGCTTCGGCCACGGCGTTTTCATCGTTGGAGACGATGTCGGCAATCAGCACCATCTTGGGCCGGCCCTTGCTCTTGGCCTTGGTGGCATAGCCCACGGCGCGGACATAGCGCCAGTCGAGGTGTTCCAGGCCGGCCAGTTGCACACCGGCCTTGTAGCCGGCGCCATCCGGCTTGAAGTAGTCGGTGATTTCCACGATGGCCGGCGTGGCCTGGGCGACCGTGCCGAAAAATTCCAGGCACACGGTGCGGGTATGCGCCGGCATCTTGTGCAGCACGAAGCGCGCGCTGGTGATGATGCCGTCGGTGCCTTCCTTCTGCACGCCGGGCAGGCCGGACAGGAATTTGTCGGTCACGTCCTTGCCCAGGCCAACCTTGCGGAAGGACGGGCCGGGGATGTCCAGCTGCTCGGTGGACAGGATGGTCTTGTCGTCGTCCTTGTAGCGGGTGATGCGGAAGCTGGCGACATCGATGTCGTGAATCTTGCCGTAGTTGTGGGCCAGGCGTTCGATGAACATCCAGTTGCCATCGGTATCCACCATTTTCCAGCTGGCCAGGTTGTCCAGCGCGGTGCCCCACAGCACGGCTTTCTTGCCGCCGGCATTCATGGCGACGTTGCCGCCGATACAGGAGGCTTCGGCCGAGGTCGGATCAACGGCAAACACCAGGCCGGCGGCACTGGCGGCTTCCGATACTCGGGCGGTGACTACGCCGGCACCGCACTGGATGGTGGCGCGTTCGCCGTCCAGGCCAGGCAGGCTGATGTATTCCACGCCATTGTGCTGTACCAGCTTTTCGGTGTTGATCACCGCACTGCGGCGATCCAGCGGCACGGCACCGCCGGTGTAGCCGGTGCCACCACCACGCGGGATGATGGTCAGTTCCAGCTCGATCAACGCACGCACCAGCGGGGCGATTTCTTCTTCGGTATCCGGCGACAGCACCACAAAGGGGTATTCGACGCGCCAGTCGGTGGCGTCGGTCACATGCGACACGCGGGCCAGGCCGTCGAACAGGATGTTGTCCTTGCGGGTATGGCGCGACAGTTTTTTCAGGATGGCCTGGCGCAGCTCGCGGGTTTCGGCAAACTGCTGGGCGAAGCGGTCCACCGCCTCGCGGGCGGCGGCGATCAGCCGGCCCACCTTGTCATTGCCCTCGCGGCGCTTTTCCACTTCCTGCAGGCGGTGGTGCATGGCATCGACCAGCGCCGACAGGCGCTTGGGATTGTCCAGCAGGTCGTCCACCAGGTAGGGGTTGCGATCCACCACCCAGATGTCGCCCAGCACCTCGAACAGCATGCGGGCGGAGCGTCCGGTCTTGCGCTCGCTGCGCAACTCTTCCAGCAGTGCCCACATGGGCTCGCCCAGAAGCCGGATGAAGATTTCCCGGTCCGAATACGATGTGTAGTTGTAAGGTATCTCGCGAAGACGCTGCTGGTTGCTGGTGGTCATGGTCCGTGCTGCAGTAATTGTTTGAATATATTACCGGCTAGTTTAGCCCAATTGCTGCGTTGCGAAAAATGCCGCATGCGTCATTTTCTCATTTTGACGTGAAGATATCCGGGTAAATTGGATGTTGTCGGACAATATTGGCGGTGATGTGCTAAAGCCTTGGCCGCAAAAGGAAAAGCCCCTGTTATCAACAGGGGCTGCCGTGGACGGCATGCGCAGTCATGACCGGTGCTGTGCCAGTTGCTCGGCGAGCTTGACGGCTTCAAACAGGCTGCCCGGATCGGCGCGGCCGCTGCCAGCCAGGTCCAGCGCCGTACCGTGATCCACCGAGGTGCGGATGATGGGCAGGCCCAGCGTGATGTTGATGCCGGCACCAAAGCTGGCGTATTTCAGCACCGGCAGGCCCTGGTCGTGGTACATGGCCAGTACGGCATCCGCTGTAGCCAGCTTGTCGGGATTGAACAGGGTATCGGCAGGCAGCGGGCCAAGCAGCTGCATGCCTTCGGCGCGCAACTGTTGCAATACCGGTTCGATGATGTCGATTTCCTCACGCCCCATGTGGCCGGACTCGCCGGCGTGCGGGTTGAGGCCCGCCACCAGGATGCGCGGGGCGGGCAGGCCGAATTTGTGCTGCAGATCGGCATGCAGGATGCGGATGACCACTTCCAGTTCCGGTCTGGTAATGGCATCGGCCACCGCGCGCAGCGGCAGATGGGTGGTGACCAGCGCCACCCGCATGCCGGCACCGGCCAGCATCATCACGACCCGCGGCGTGCCGGTGTGCTCGGCCAGATATTCGGTATGACCGCTGAAGGGCACGCCGGCATCGTTGATCACCCCCTTGTGTACCGGTGCGGTGACCATGGCGGCAAACTCGCCGGACAGGCAGCCGGCTATCGCCACATCCAGGGTGTCCAGCACATAGCGGGCATTGGCCGGATCCAGCTGGCCGGGCGTGACTGCCGCGGCCAGCGGGACATGCAGCACTTCCAGTACGCCGGGCGCAGCCGCTGCCTGCCCCGGCTGGTAGGGCTGAAAGCGCAGGGCAGTCAGGCCCAGCTGTGCCGCACGCTGCTGCAATAGCGAGAGGTCGGCAATGATGACCCGCCGGGCGCCGTCATGCGGCTCTGCCAGTTGCAGGACCAGATCCGGGCCGATGCCGGCTGGCTCGCCAGCGGTGACGGCCAGCAGGGGGCGGGGGGCAGCCATGGCTTACTTGTCGTCCAGACGTTCTTCAACAAAGGCGGAGTCGCGCAGCTGGCGTACCCAGTCCAGATAAGCCTGGTCCAGCTTGCGCAGGCGCAGCTGCTGTTTGATGGTCTGGCGTTCGCGGTCGGCCGATACGTCCTGGTTGCGGGTGGCTTCCACCAGGATCAGATGCCAGCCAAAGGGACTGCGTACCGGCTCGGACACCGTGCCCACCGGCAGGGCCAGCATGGCCTTTTCAAATTCCGGCACCATGTCGCCCTTGTTCACCCAGCCCAGATCGCCACCTTTGACATTGCTGCCGTCTTCGGAGTAGAGCTTGGCCATTTCGGAGAACTTGGCACCGCGCAGAATGCGGTCGCGAATCTGCAGGATGCGGCTTTTGGCATCGGCCTCGGATACCGCCTCGTTGGTGCGGATCAGGATGTGCGAGGTGTGGTATTGCTCCACCACCAGCGGCTGGTTGCCGCTGCGCTTTTCAATCAGCTGGAAAATCATGAAGCCCTGGGCGGTGCGGATGACCCCGGTATGCTGGCCGGGATTCAGCTGATCCAGCATGGAGACGAATTCCGGCGGCAGCGTGGCTGCCGGACGCCAGCCCAGATCCCCCCCCTTGATGCCATTGGGTGCATCGGAGTAACTGGCGGCTACCTTGGCAAAGGGCTGCTTGTCGTTCAGTTCGCCCAATGCCTTGTTGGCCTTGGCCGACAGGTTGTCCAGCTGTTTGGCATCGGCGCGCTCGGGCGTGCTGATCAGGATGGTGGCCAGGTGGTATTCGCTGCGGTTGGCGCTTTGTGCGCTTTTCAGCACCTGGTCCACTTCGCTGTCAGTGACATTGATGCGCGAGCCGATTTCATTGTTTTTCAGCCGTGCCAGCACGATTTCGCGGCGGATTTCTTCGCGGAAGCGCTCAAACGGCACGCCTTCCTTGGCCAGCTGTGCCTGCAGGCCTTTGACATCCAGCTTGTTCTGCTTGGCCAGATCGGCGATGGCCTGGTCCAGATCATGCTCGTCCACGCGCATGCCATTGCTGCTGGCGTACTCCATTTGCACCTGTTCGGTAATCATCTGCTCCAGCACCTGGCGTGCCAGGATGTCGCGTGCCGGCGGGGTGACGTTCTGCCCCTTGAGTTGCTGGATGGTGGCATCGATGCGGTTTTGCAGGTCGGTATTGGTGATGACGGTCTTGTTGACCACGGCCACGATGCGATCCATTTCGTTGACCGGGGACGCCGGCGCCGCATGGGTCGTCTGGACAAAGGTTGCGATCAACAGGGCAAGCAGGGTTTTTTTCATGGTCAATTGGATCGGATGTCGGAAATATTGGAGTAGCCCGGAATCGCCAGTTTCAGTTCGGAAGTGGGATTACTGCCCAAACCGCCCAGACCGCGCAGTTCCAGCTGGAAAAATACACCGGTATGTGTAGTGGCGGAAGTAATGGTGGTCGCCAGCGAGGCGTCACGTTTCAGCACGACGCGCGTGGTCCAGCAGCCGTCGTTGTACTCCACCCCGAGCAGATGCTCAAGCGGCTTGTTGTCGATCAGCGAGTAGTTTTCCCGTGCCACGGCATACCACTGGCGGGCGATGGGCCATTGCACGCCCAGGTCGACCTGGCGCAAGGGGCCATATTGCGTGGTATCGCCGATCTGTTCGTAACGGCCATAGCGGTAGCGCAGGCTGACGGTTTTGCCGGGTGCCGGGTTGTAGCGTACTTGCAGGTTGTAACGCTGGGTCTTGGCCAGGTCCTGGTTGTACTCATAGGAGCTGTCCAGGCGCCAGGCCTGGGTCAGATCGCCGCCCAGGCTGCCCAGCAAGCCCTTGCTGTTGTTTTGCAGGGTGATCTGGTTGCCGTACAGCGAGGTGTCTTCATTCTTGAAGTAATAGCGCTGGCCCAGCATCAGGCGCAGGCGCTCGATACCGGTTTCGCTGCTGATCAGGCGGCTGGTGAGGGCCGCGGTCAGCTGGTTGGCGGCATTGATGCGGTCCCAGCCGGAAAAGCGGTTTTCCGAGAACAGCTGGGCGAAGTTGAAGTCGTTTTCCGAGCTGTCGAAGTTGGGAATATTGCTCTGGTCCTTGGCCGGGATGTAAACGTAAAACAGGCGCGGTTCCAGGGTCTCCACATAATCAGCGCCATGGAAGCTGGTATCGCGCTCGAAGTACAGGCCGGAGTCGGTGCTGAAGATGGGCAGGGTGCGGGTGATGTTGCTGCCCGGCGTGTTATCGCTGCCCAGCGCATTCAGTGAATAGCTGGTGTAGTTGACACCGAATTTCGGCTTGATGAAGCCCCAGCTACGCTCGAAGGCCCAGCTCACGCTGGGATAGGCGACAAAGCGGTCACCGGTCTGCAGCGTGGGGTGGGAGAAGCGGGTGAGATCGCCCTGCAGGTTGAAGCTAAAACCGTCCGGCAGCTTCTGGTTGGCGGTCAGGGTGATCTGCGGCAGCCGCGCATAGGGTTGGTCGGCCGGGATGATCGGATCTTCCAGCGTCTGGTAACGCTGGGCACGCAGCATGGTTTCCAGGCTGCCCCCTTGCCAGCTGGTGCTGTACTTGGTCCAGGCCTGGCGCAGCAGGTTGACGTTGGTGGCAGTCAGGGTGCGGTCGCCGAAGTCGGTGAAGTAATTGACATCGGAAACGTAGTTGTAGTCGTAGCCGAAGGTCAGGCCCGGTATTACCGTCTGCTTGTGCGTGGCGTACCAGGCATAGCGGTCGGTATGGGTCAGCTTGTCATTGCGCAGCTGCTCGGTATAGATGCTGCCGGAGAAATCCGGCTCCAGATAGCGGAACTCGCCAGCCACCATGGTGCCGTGCTTGAGATTGATGTGCGGCGTGATGGTGGCATCGTAATTGGGGGCGATGTTCCAGTAGTAGGGCAGTGCCAGGTCGAAGCCGTTGCTGCCGGAGCGGAAGGTCGGCGCCAGCAGGCCGGATTTGCGGCTGCCATCCAGCGGGAAATCGATCCACGGGGTGTAGAGAATCGGCAGGCCCTGGAATTCCAGCCGGGCATTGCGGGCAACGCCAATATTGGTGGCGTAGTTCAGGTCCAGCGTGGAGGATTTCAGATACCAGGAGTCATCGCCCACCACGCAGGAGTTGACCCTGCTGTTGAGCAGGCGGTACTGGTCCGGGCCGGTGAATTGCACCTCGCTGCCATCGCCGCGAAAGGCAATGCCGGCTTTGGCCAGGCTGCGTTTGCTGCCGCCGGCTTTGTTCTGGGTGTCCGGGCTGCCCATCTGGAAGGAAGCTTGCTGGGCCGAGCCGGTATGCTCGTCCATCCAGTAATCCAGGGTGGTGCCGGTGATGACGTCTTTGTCGCGCGTCAGGCGGAAGTGGTCGCCGGCCTTGACGCGATTTTGCTGCTGGTAATAGTCCAGCCAGTCGGCTTCCAGGGTCTGGTTGTCATGGATGACCACCACATCACCGCTGGCCTTGAGCTTGTCCTGCATCTGCCCGTCCATGTGGTTGGCCGTGACATGGGTCTGGCCCTGGGCGGCGGGCACCGTGGTGAGCGCCTGCGGCGCAATATCATCAGCCTGGGCAGCAGAAACCGAAAAAGCGGCTGCCAGGGCCAGGGTCATTCTCGTGGGCTGCAGTTTGAGCATGCACAAAGCCATATCGTGTGGGCAGGTGGGCAGGTTAAAATCAGACGATTCTATCAGCATCGTGACGAACCGACATGCAACGTTTGGAACAACTCAAAAGCTGGCTGACCAGCCTTTACCCGCAAACCGACATCGTGGTGGAGTTTGCCGCCGCCGATGCCGACTTCCGCCGCTACTTCCGCGCGCAGTTCCCGGATGGCAGCACCCGCATCGTCATGGATGCGCCGCCGGAGAAGATGGACACCGATCCCTACGTGAAGGTTCGCGAGATCTTTTCGGTGGTGAATGTCCCGCAAATCATCGCCCGCGACCGCGAGCAGGGCTTCATGCTGCTGGAGGACCTGGGCAGGATCACGTTGCTGGCTGCACTGCAGCATGACCAGCGTCCGCTGGTGCAGCGCCACCTGTTGCTGGAGGCGGTGGATACCCTGGTGGTGCTGCAACAGGCGAGCCAGCCGGGGGTACTGCCGGAATACGACGAAGCCTTGCTGCACCGGGAACTCAGCCTGTTTCCGGAGTGGTACTGCGCCCGGGAACTGGGCAAGCCGCTCAACTTTGCCCAGCGCCAGTTGTGGGATGCCGGCTGTGAAAAACTGCTGGCTGCCATCCTGCCGCAGAGCAAGGTTTATGTGCACCGCGACTTCATCGTGCGCAACCTGATGCTCACGCCGGGCAAGCCTGGCGTGCTGGATTTCCAGGACGCGGTGTACGGCCCCATCAGCTACGATCTGGTGTCCTTGCTGCGCGATGCCTTTATCGAATGGGAAGAGGATTTTGTGCTGGATATTGCCATCCGCTACTGGGAAAAAGCACGGGCAGCTGGCTTGCCGGTGCCGGAAAGCGTGGACGATTTTTACCGCGATTTCGAATGGATGGGGGTGCAGCGCCACCTGAAAGTGGCCGGAATCTTTGCAAGACTTTACCACCGCGATGGCAAGGAAAAGTACCGCGCCGAGATTCCACGCTTCATCAAGTACCTGAAACGCACCACGCGCCGCTACCAGGAGCTGTCTCCTTTCTACCAGTTGCTGCTGCAGCTGGTGGGCAAGGACGACACCGATGCCGAGCTGCAGTCGAGCTATCCGGTACTGAGTGTCAAAGGCTGATGGCAAGGCGATGAAAGCGATGATTCTGGCCGCAGGTCGCGGCGAACGGATGCGCCCGCTCACCGACCATACCCCCAAGCCCTTGTTGCTGGCCGGGGGCCGGCCGCTGATCGAGTGGCATATCCGCCGTCTGGCGGCAGCGGGCATCCGCCAGCTGGTCATCAACCATGCCTGGCTGGGCGCGCAGATCGAACAGGTGCTGGGTGACGGCAGCCGTCTGGGCGTCGCCATCACCTACTCCCCGGAAGCCACGGCGCTGGAAACCGCCGGTGGCATTGCCAGCGCCCTGCCCTTGCTGGGGGAGCAGCCCTTTCTGGTGGTGAATGGCGATGTGTTGAGCGATGTGGATTTCACCGCCTTGCAGCAACAGGCAGCGCAGCTGGATGGCAAAACCCGCCTGGCGCATCTGCTGCTGGTGGATAATCCGCCGCACCATCCGGCCGGTGATTTCGGCCTGCTGGCGAATGGCTTGCTGGCGGCCAACCCAGCCGCCGGCAACGGTCTGACCTTTTCCGGCATTGCCGCCTACCATCCGGCCCTGTTTGCTGACACGCCCGCCGGGCAGCCGGCCAAACTGGCGCCGCTGCTACGCGCGGCGATGGCGCAAGGCCAGGTCAGTGGCAGCCGGCTGGACGGCCTGTGGCTGGATGTGGGCACGCCGGCGCGGCTGGCCGAGGCGGATGCCATTGCCACAGGCTGGACGGCGTGAGCCGGCGCATTCTGGGCGTGGACCCCGGTAGCCGCATCACCGGTTTCGGGGTAATCGATCTGGTCGGCCAGCAGCGCCACTATGTGGCGTCCGGCTGTATCCGCACCCCGCAGGGCGCGCCGCTGGCCGAGCGCATCAAGGTCATCATCGACGGCCTGTTCGGTGTGATCGATACCTATCAGCCGCATGAGGCGGCCATCGAGCAAGTGTTCGTCAACGTCAATCCCGCGGCCACGCTGATGCTGGGCCAGGCGCGTGGCGCCTGTGTGTCGGCGCTGGTGATGCGCAATCTGGCGGTGTCCGACTATACCGCCTTGCAGGTCAAGCAATCGGTGGTGGGCCATGGCAAGGCGGCCAAGGAGCAGGTGCAGCACATGGTGGTACGCATGCTCAATCTGTCCGGCACGCCACAGGCGGATGCCGCCGACGCGCTGGCGGTGGCGCTGGCCCATGCCAATCTCAGCGGCGGGGCCATTGGCGAACTGGCGCGCCAGGGGCTGAAAGTGCGGGGCGGGCGTTTGGTCTAGCGCCCTTTGGCCGCTTTACTTGTGCTGACGCAGGCCCTGGTAACGGCTGTTCGCGCTATGCTCTGGTCATTCGCAAGTGGAGCGCTTCATGTCGCAGAGTCCTGTCAGTGTCGAACCCAGCGCTGCGGTGCTGGCCCAGCATCCGGCGCGCTGGTGGCTGGCCACCCGGCCGGCTTTTCTCAGCATTACCCTGGCCGGCGTCGTGCTGGGCATGGCCGGCAGTGGCTGGCCAGCCTTGCGGCAAAACGGGCTGCTGGCGCTGCTGGGCCTCATGCTGGCCTTGCTCACCCATGCCGCCGTCAATGTCATCAATGATGTGGCCGACCACCACAATGGCACGGATGCTGCCAATACCGCACGGCTGTTTCCGTTTACCGGTGGCAGCCGCTTTATCCAGAACGGCGTGCTCAGTGCCGGGCAGATGCAGGGGCTGGCCTATGGCCTGTTTGCACTGGTGGTGCTGGGCGGCCTGTATCTGGTCAGCCTGCGTGGTTGGCCCTTGTTGCTGATCGGCCTGGCCGGCGTGGTGCTGGGCTGGGGCTATTCGGCACCGCCCTTGCGGCTGAACAGCCGGGGCCTGGGTGAGTTGAGCGTATTGCTGTGTTTTCTGTTGCTGCCGCAAGGCATGGTGGTATTGCTGGCCGGACAAGGGCAGCTGCCTGTGCTGTGGGCCAGCCTGCCCTTTGCCATCCTCACCAGCCTGCTGTTGTATATCAACCAGTTTCCCGACCGTACGGCAGACCAGCTGGCCGGCAAGTGGCACTGGGTGGCACGTTTGCCGCTGCAGCGGGCTCGCGCTGTTTACGGCGTGCTGGCCTGGCTGGCCTATGCCCTGCTCGGCTGGCTGGTGTGGCGGGCGCTATTGCCGCCATCTGCCTTGCTGGGCTTGCTGAGCCTGCCGCTGTCCGGGTTTGCCGCGTTGCAGCTGTGGCGGCATGCCGCCGAGCCGGCACGCTTGCGCCCGGCCATCATTGCCACCATCATGGCGGCCAATCTGTTTCCGCTGCTGCTGGCCCTGGCTTTGCTGCTGGGC
>NZ_JAELTZ010000056.1:0-20246 GCF_016429115.1 Aquitalea sp. ASV15
GGCTGGGGGTGGGCTGGCGATAGCCGGCAGCAAACTGGCGCAGTGCTGCGTCCGGGGTGGTCAGCTCGGTCTGACGCAGGAAAAACAGCGGCGGCAGGGTGTCGCACACCGGTGCGGTATCTTCGGTTTCCACCGTGCCGCTGACCTTGATGCGGATTTCCTGGTGCGGGTAGTCCAGGGTGAGGACATGCAGGATGTTGCCGTAGCTGTCGGTACTGCGATGGGCCGATTCCGGCAATTCCAGCTGCCAGTCCAGAATGCGCAGGCCATTGCCGCCCTGCGGGGTCAGGCGCAGATACTGGGTGCTGTGACGCACCGGGCTGTCGTAGCGGTACAGCGTTTCATGACTGATGGCGAGTCTCATGACCATATCCTTTGGCAGTGCCTGCGATCAGGCGGTTTCCAGATAGCTGTGGTGAATCAGTTTGCCCAGCAGATTGATGTCGTCGATCAGGCTGTCCAGGGTTTGCTCCAGCCCATCGGCAAAGATGTCCTCGATGCTGCTGTAGGTGAGCCGCGCCTGGATTTCGCTGGCGCGGCGCCGTGCGGGCCGGCCGGCCTGGCCTTCGATGCGCGCCAGCACCTTGTTGATTTCGGCAAAGCAGGCACGCAGGCTGCGCGGCATGTCATGGCGCAGGATCAGCAGCTCGGCCACCCGCTCTGGCGTGACGCTGTCGCGGTAGATGTCGCGGTAGGCTTCAAAGCCGGACACCGAGCGCAGCAGTGCCGCCCACTGGTAGTAGTCGAGGATGTTTTCCGCTTCCGGCTCGTTGTCGCTGATCTGCTTGGTTTTCACATTGAGGATGCGCGCGGTGTTGTCGGCACGCTCCAGAAAGGTTCCCAGCCGGGAAAAATGGAAGGTGTCGTTGCGCAGCATGGTGCCGTAACCGGCACCGCGAAACAGGTGCGAGCGCTCGCGTACCCATTCCAGAAAGGTGGAGGCGCTGCGGGTATCCAGCCCGCGCCGTTGCCACTCGCGCATTTCCAGCCAGGTGCCGTTGACCTGTTCCCACATTTCCGAGGTGATCTTCACCCTTACCACATGGGCGTTTTCACGGGCGTTGCGCATGCAGTTGTAGATGCTGCCGGGGTTGTCGCCATCCAGCGCCAGATAGTGCAACACCGCTTGCGGGGTGGGGGTGTGGTGGCGCTGCAGAAAGTCGGCGGTGCTGCCGGTGACATCCAGCGGCACCAACAGGTCGTCCTGCGACGAAGCATGCAGCAAAGACATCTGCAGGCTGACATCCAGCAAGCGCGCGGTGTTTTCGGCGCGTTCCATATTGCGTGCCATCCAGTACAGGCACCCTGCCATTCGGCTCAGCATGTGATGTCCTCCTTGAGAATCCAGGTGTCTTTGGTGCCGCCGCCCTGCGACGAATTGACCACCAGCGAACCTTCGCGCAGGGCCACGCGGGTGAGGCCGCCAGCCACCAGCTGCACTTTCTTGCCGGACAGCACGAAGGGGCGCAGGTCGATATGGCGCGGTGCAATGCCGGCCTCGACAAAAGTGGGGCAGGTGGACAAGGACAAGGTGGGCTGGGCGATGAAATTGGCCGGGTCTTCCAGAATGCGCAGGCGATAGGCGTCGATTTCGGCCTGGGTGGCGGCCGGGCCGACCAGCATGCCGTAGCCGCCGGCACCGTGCACTTCCTTCACCACCAGTTCGGGCAGATGTTCCAGCACATAGGCCAGATCCTCCGGCTTGCGCAGCTGCCAGGTGGGCACATTGTGCAGGATGGGTTCCTCGCCCAGATAAAAGCGGATCATGTCCGGCACATAGGGGTAGATGGACTTGTCGTCCGCCACGCCGGTGCCCACGGCATTGCATACCGTGACGCGGCCTTCGCGGTATACCGACATCAGCCCCGGCACGCCCAGCATGGAGCCGGCATTGAAGGCCAGCGGGTCGAGATAGGCATCGTCCAGCCGGCGGTAGATCACATCCACCCGCTGCGGGCCGGAGGTGGTGCGCATGTAGACATGGCCGTTTTTCACGAACAGGTCCTGCCCCTCCACCAGTTCCACCCCCATCTGGCTGGCGAGGAAGGCGTGCTCGAAATAGGCGCTGTTGTACTGGCCGGGGGTGAGCACCACCACGGTGGGGTTGTCCACCTCGGCCGGTGCCACGGCGCGCAGGGTGTCCAGCAACATATTGGGGTAATGCTCGACCGGGGTGATGTCGTGGCTGGCAAACAGCTCGGGGAACAGCCGCATCATCATCTTGCGGTTTTCCAGCATGTAGCTGACGCCGGACGGGGTGCGCAGATTGTCTTCCAGCACGTAAAAGCCGCCATCGCTGTGACGGATGATGTCCACTCCGGCGATATGGGCGTACACCTGGCGTGGCAGGTCTATGCCCTGCATGGCCAGCTGGTAGCCGGCATTGGTGAGGATCTGCTCTGCCGGAATGATGCCGGCCTTGAGGATGTCCTGCTCGTGGTAGATGTCGTGCAGGAAGCGGTTGAGCGCGGTGACACGCTGGATGCAGCCGGCTTCCAGGGTTTTCCATTCGCCCGCGGAAATGATGCGGGGAATGGTATCGAAAGGAATCAGCCGTTCGGCCCCGCTTTCGTCGCCGTAGACGGCAAAGGTGATGCCGACGCGGCGGAACAGGGTGTCGGCCTCGGCCTGCTTGTTGCGCAGCCAGTCTGGCGTAGCCTGGTTCAGCCAGCTGGCAAAATGCTGGTAGGACGGTCGGACTTGCTGTCCGGCAGCCAGCATCTCGTCGTAGTGGGTGTGGTCCAGCGGTGTGATCTGGTGCATCGCGCATTCCCCCTTGGTGGCTTGTACTGAACACTACGCAATAAGCGTGCCTGTCAGCGTGGCCTGCCGCTGTTGCGCCAGATGGTTGAAATCAGGGGGTGCCGTGGCGCCTGCGCATGGTGTGATTGATTAGTTATTGCTTACGGCAGGCGTAATTGAAAGCCTGGGTATGGCAGGCTGCACCGTTTTGACGCCAGGGGGCCGGCGTGGTGCGTGTACAGGAGTGAGAATGGTGCAGATCCGGACAGTGGCGCCCATGCACGTCACTGTCCGGCTGGCTTGGCGGCCGGGGGCTAGAGGATTTCGGCAATATTGCGCGCGGCGCGCTTGGCATCGAGGAAAATCAGCCCCAGCTTGGCTTCGCGGCGGGCAATCACCGTGAGCACGGCATCGCGGCCGGCATAGCTCATCAGGATGTAGCCGTTGTCACCCTTTACCATCACCTGTTCCAGTTCGCCGCGGGCCAGTTCCTTGGCGGTGCGTTCACCCAGTGACAGCATGGCGGCAGCCATGGCGCCCACCCGGTCTTCGTCCACATCCTGCGGCAGCAGGGCGGCCATGGTCAGGCCGTCGGATGAAATGATGGCCGACGCTTCGATATCGGCTGATGCGCCGTTGAGGTCACTCAGGATGGACTTGAGCATCTGTTCACGCATGGTTTTCTCCAGTGGGTATTCTTGGCCCGCGCGGCGGGCTGCTTCTTGTTCAAGCGTAACGACGACTGAGTAGCTCGATCAGCGTCACGAAATGTTCGTCTTGCAGGCGAGGGGTGCCACCGATCACCAGCACGAAGGATTGCTGCCCGACATGCAGCGGGTAAAACGCCAGCTCGCTGTGGCCGGCCGGATTGCTGATGGCCCAGGCCAGGTTGCTGATATTGAGATTGTTTTTCAGCAGCAGGGCGTGGCGGCGGCTCAGCGAAATGATGTCGCCGGCCAGCGCGGCGATTTCCTCGGCCGATTCGTGGTGAAAGCCGGCAGTGGCGTAATACAGGCCGTTGTCGTCGGCCAGCAGGGCGCGGCCGTTGCCGGACAGCGCCGCCAGCAGCGTGGGCAGCTGGCTTTCCAGATTGATGGCCAGTGGCGGGCGCGGCTGTTCGGTGCCGTGCACGAACTCCAGCCGCTGCAGCCGGTACAGTGTTTCCAGTCCCTTGCCCAGGTCGTTGCCGCTCCATTCTTCCAGCAGGGCCTCGGTCAGCGGTACGGAGTGGCCCAGCCGCAGGATCTGTGTCAGCAGTACGCGCGCGGCGTCCTGCTCCGGGCTGGACACGGCATAGTAGGCACCGGCGGGGCTGGCGATGGGGTAGAGCGTGTCCTTGAGCGAAAGGTGGTCGGACATGATCAGCTTTCCAGCCCGGGGTCGATGGAGAACAGCAAGGCCAGTACCAGCTTTTTCACGTCCTCGCGCGAGCGGGCATCGATTTCGAAAATGGGTGGGCGCATGTCGAATTTTTCCAGCAGCGCGGCATAGGTTTCAATGCTGGGGGTGGCGCGCAGATCGGTCTTGGTGACGCCGATCACCAGCGGTGCCGCCTTGAGCATGTCGCGAAAGGCATTGAGGAAAAACTGCAAATCCTTTACCGGATTGCTGCGGGTATTGTCCAGCAGCAGGATCAGGCCGATGCCGCCCTGGCTGAGGATGTCCCACATGAAGTCGAAGCGTTCCTGTCCCGGCGTGCCGTACAAATGCACCTTGGTGGCCTCGTCCAGCATCAGCACACCGTAGTCCAGTGCCACCGTGGTGGTGTCCTTGCGGTTCAGCGTCATGTCGGAGGCGCGGGCATCGGTGGTCACCGGCGCGATATCGCTGATGGCGCCGATGGCCGTGGTTTTGCCGGCGCCAACCGGGCCGGCGAAGATGATCTTGTTATCGTAAGCGCGCATGGGGTTCCGTATTCCTGGTTACAGGCCAATGACCTTTTTCAGCAGGCGCGACAGCAATCTGCCGCCGCCCTGCACCGGTTTGGCCGGGCTGCTGGCCGGGGCGGGGCTGCTGTCTTGCGGCCGACCGGGGGCTGCCACGGTTTCTGCTTTGCTGGCGGGACGTACCGGTTCGGAGGAAATGACCGACAGCTGCGGGCTGCGGCTGGGCAGGTCGAGAATGCCGATGCCGTAGGCTGCTGCCAGATAATTGAACAGATCTGCCGGCGGCACTTTGAGCAGGCGGGTGATCAGCTTCAGGTTGACTGGGGTACGGGTCAGAAAAGCGGTGATGCGCATGGCCTCCGGAATGGGCGGCAGCCGGGTCAGGTTGGGCCAGTAACGCAGCCGCAGCGGAGTGTCGGCGGCGATGCCGCGCATCAGCCGGCCGCGGCAGGTCCAGATGGCCAGCTGCCAGGCCAGGGTTTGCGGCCGGATTTCCTGCTGCACGGCGCTGACCGGGCTATTGCCATAGGGCTGCTGGTCCACTTCGTGGCTGGGGACGCTGCACAGCGGCTGCAGGGTTTCCAGCGGCTGCAGCAGCAGCGCCTTGTCCTGTGCCGGCAGCAAGACCAGTACCGGCACTTCGCGCACCCGGACCACGGCGGCCGTGCGCTGGCGCAGCAGGCGCGCCACCAGGCCGAACAGGCCGGCGCTGGGGTCGAAGCGTTCGACGCTGATCCTGCCTCCGGCGCTGGCCGCTGCGCCTTGTGCGGCGGGCAGCATGCTGCGTACCACCGTGGCCGCGGCGGCGGGGGCGCCAGGCACGGCTTCCGCGACGGGTTCCGGCAGGTCCATCAGCTGTGGCAGATCGGACGGGGCCGGGTCTTGCTGGTGTTGCTGGGCGGCCGTGGCGGCACGGTGCGCCTGTTGTGACTGGGTAATCACCTGGTCCAGCGTTGGCGCCACGCTGGCCACATAGGCGGCAGCTGCGCTGTGGTCGCCGGCAGCACTGGCCGCACTGGCCGGCAGCGTCACGGTGGCTGGCATGGTGACGGTGGCGGACGGCTGCGGCATGGTCGTGCCGAGCCGGATGGCGGGGGCGCGCTCATTGGCCAGCAGTTCGCGCATTTGCGGGAACAGGGTTTCGATGCGCACCGGCTTGCGCAGTACCGCGGCCGGCGCTTCGCCGGCCTGCGGCGGGGTGGTGGTGACGATCAGGGCCGGCAGATCGGGGTGGCTGGCACGGAAGTCATGCCAGGCATTCCAGCCGTCCACGCTGTCGACATCGACAATGGCCAGGTCCGGCACATGGCCGGGGGCTTCGTCCAGCAACTGGTACAGCTGGTGCGAGTGGTGCATGCGGAAGGCCATGCGGAACACCGACAGCTTGCGCGGGTCCATGCCCACCGGCATGACGGTGATGAGCTGTTGTTGGGGTGCGTTGCTGAGCATCATGATCCGGTTTCTCAGGCCGCAAGCCGGTGCTGGTTGAGGCGTTGTTGCATGGTCTGGACAAAGCGGCCGAGCATGCCGGTGATCTCCTCCGGCGGTGTCGCCAGCCGGTCGCGTATCTGCCGGGCCAGCCAGGTGAAGCGGGCCAGGTCGCCCAGGTGTTCGTACAGTTTCAATAGCGGCGGATACAGCTGGGCCTCGGCCGGGCTGGCGAGAATGGCCAGTTCCAGGGTCTGGATGGCCATGTCGATCTGGCCGAATTCGATGAACTGCTCGGCTTCGCTCAGGGCATTGTCCAGCGGGGTGCTGCTGGATGGCGCGTGATTCGCCGTCACCAGCGTTTGCCACTGTGGCGGGGGGCTGGCTGGCGGGATGTAGGCAAAGCGGCGGCCCAGTTCTTCCAGTGCCAGCCGGTCGGGCTGTGCTTCCAGTGCCAGCAGCAGCGGGTGCTGCCCCAGCTGGCAGCCCAGCTGTAGCAGCTGCTGCTTCAGCTGATGGCCGAAATTGCCCACGCTGACATGAAACTGCCACAGGTAGCGGCAGTACAGTGGCAGATTGCGTGTCATATAGCAGGCGCGCAGGGTGTCGATCAGCCGCGACAGGGCGGCGTCCGGTGCGTTGGCCAGCTGCTGCAGGGCGGGCAGGGCAGCGGCTGGCTGGTGGCAGGCCAGCAGGATGCGTGCCTGGCGTTCTGCCGGCAGCAAGCTGGTCAGCAGCGTGATTTCGCGCTGGCTTAGCGGGGCCAGTTCGGCCTCGCCTTCCAGCAGCGGGACCCGTGGCAGCTGGCTGGCCTGCTGCACGGCTTCCTCGGCGCTGATGGCCGGCTGGCCGGGGGCTTGCATCACGGTGCGCAGCAGCAGCGCTTCATTGCTGGTGGCCGGCAGCGGATCACCCAGTTGCCGGTTGACCTCCTCGATGCCCAGCCCCAGCCGGCTTTCGGCCAGTACGCGCAGCGCCAGGTTTTGCGGGTCTTGCTGCAGGCCGGCGAATACCGCCTCGCTCAGTTGCTGGCGATCCAACAGGCTGCGTTCATGCAGGCGCTCCAGCATGTCGCTGTAGTCGTCTATCCAGTGCAGTTGCAGATAGAGTTCGGCCAGGCGGCGGATATGGGCCGGTGCATTGCTTGACGGGCCATCGACATAGGTGCGCAGGGCGAGGGCGGCCTGTTCCAGATAGCCGAACTCGAGAAAGACCTCGATTTCTGCCAGCGTATCCAGATCGTCCACCTCGTAGGACAGTGTCTGGTCTTCGCTGTCTTCCGCTTCGGCAGGGGCCGTGGCGGCAGGCTGCGGCGGGCTGGCCGGGCGTGGCGGCTGGCGGATGACGGCTTCGGGCAGCAGCACCGGCTGGCGCGGCACGCTGCTGCCGGGCTGGCGACGCAGCAGGGTGCGCAGCATCATGCCGATGAGCAGCAGCAACACGGCCACGGCGGCCAGCGCCTCGGGCGAGGCGCTCAGCTGATCAAGCAGGGGGGCGTAACGGTCCATGCGCGCCGCCGCTCAGTCCAGGGTGAAGTCGGCGGCGGTGATCAGGTCCGTGCCACACTCCAGGGTTTCAAACCAGTCGAGGAAGCGTTTGACCATGTCCTTGCCTTTGAACGAGCCGCCATGCTGCGGCACGATCCATTCCACATCCAGCTGGCGCACCATCTGCACCCACAGCCGGCAGGCCTTGTTATTGGTCATGTAGCGCTTGTGAAAGCCCAGCATGTGGCTGTCCACCAGGTGGGCATCGAAGTCGCTGACCGGCTTGCCGGCCTCATGGCCGTCCATCAGCGAGGCGCCGATGTCGCCGGAAAACAGGATCTTGCTGATCGGGTCGTATACCTGGAAAAAGCCCACGGTATGCAGATAGTGTGCCGGTACCACCTTGAGGGTGGATGCACCCAGGGTGACATTCATGCCGCGTGGCGGAATGGGAATCAGCCGGCCTTCGGTCACGCCGCGGATGCAGAAGTGCGGCAGGAAGCGCACCCATTCCTGGGCGATGATGATCTGGGCATCGGTGATCAGCAGCCAGCCATTGGCCGAGGCGATGATGTCCGGGTCCTGGTGCGAGGCGAAAATATAGCGGGTGTGCGAGGGCAGGAAGTAATCGGCCAGTTCGGCGATCAGGTGCTTGTAGGTGAGGTTGCCACCGGGGTCCAGCAACATGCCGTCACCCTGGTCGATGATGGCGAACTGATTGGACTGGATGCCTTCACCCTGAACCAGTTCGGTAAAGGCGACGCATTTGTGATTGCCATCATCGTAAAGCACCAGAGCCATGGCTGTTCCTTGCGTGAAAATTGCCGTCAGAGCGCAAGTCGGTCGGGCAATTCTGCTGACGCGGGCTGACCCGGCCAGGGCCTGTTGTCAGCCGTCATCAATACTTGTGAGAAGGTGTTTATTATTTTCGTTTCGATATAAATCGTTTTGATATGAGTCAAGGATGGCAGAAATGCGGCCTGAATATTTGAATGGAATATAAGTTTTGCGAGCAAGAAGAAATCTGCATTGAATATCAGAGGCTTCGGGCAAGGCGGCTCACCGCGCCTGTTGCGTGGCTTTGCCAGTGGCATGTATGGCAATGGCAGCTTGCCAGAAGGGCAGCTGCGCGTTTGGCTAGCGTGCTTTCAGTTGGCGCATGCTATCGGTGATGGCCCGGACGACGGCCGGGTCGGTTTGCGGATTGGCTGCCAGGTAGAGCTCTTCGCCTTGCGGCATGCTGAGCGCCGGCTGGAACTGCTCATCCGGTATCTTCAAGCGCGCCAGCTGGCTATGCAGTTGCTCGGGATCGGCAATCAGCAGTTGCGCGGCACCGCTCAGCAGCAGTCGCGGGCATTCCTGCGGGCTGTTGGTGGTGAGGAACTGGCTGTTTTGCACGAAGCCGGCCTTGATCAGGAATTCTTCCTGCACATCGTGATTGCCGACACAGACCTTGCAGCAGCTTTTCACCTGTTCCAGCGACTGCGGGGCCACCGTGGTTTCGCTGCTCAGCCGGTAGAACACCCGCTGCATGTGCCCAAGTGGCCCCAGCCAGACAAACTGCTTTTCGCGCGTGCTGGTGCGGGCGATGGAGTAGATCAGCGTGTTGGGACGGGTGGCGGCAATGCGATAAGCCCTGGCCCAGGGCAGGACCTGGATATCGGCCTTCAGCCCGGCGCGCGCCAGAATGTCCTTGACCAGCTGGGTATTGCGCCCGGCCACATTGCCCTGGCTGTCGATGGTGCTGAGCCAGGACGAGTTTTCAGTGACCACCAGCAGTTTGCCGTCAGCCAAGGCTATTCCGGGCAGGCAGTTACACAGCACCAGCAGCAGGGTGTGGCAGAGCCAGGCAAGGGTAGAGCGGCAACTTGTCATGTTCAGGCTCTCCGGTGATCACTTATTCATTCAGTAACAAATTATAAACGCTGAAAATGACAAAAGCCGCAGGGTAGGCCCCTGCGGCTTTGTCCTTGCGGGCTGCGGCGGTTTACAGCTTGCCTTCCAGCCAGGACGGCAGGCTGGCCAGTGCTGCGGCCAGGTTTTCCGGCTGGGTACCGCCGGCCTGGGCCATGTCCGGACGGCCACCACCCTTGCCACCCACCTGCAGGGCAACCTGATTCACCAGTTCACCAGCCTTGACCTTGCCGGTCAGGTCCTTGGAAACGCGGGCAATCAGGCTGACCTTGCCATCGACTACGCAGGACAGCAGCGCCAGGCCGCTTGCCAGCTTGTCCATCACCTTGTCGCTCATGTCGCGCAGGGTGGCGGCATCGATATCCTCGATCGTGCAGATCAGGCAGGCCACACCCTTGATGCTTTGCTGGCTGGCCAGCAGCTGGTCGAGCTGACCCAGCGCCAGTTGGCCTTTCAGCTGCTGTGCCTGTTTCTGCGCGGCCTTCAGTTCGGCCTGCAGCTTTTCCAGCTTGGACAGCAGTTCGCCCGGCTGGGCCTGGGCGATGGCGGCGGCGGCTTTCAGTTCGCCATCCTGTGCCTGTACCAGTGCCACGGCAGCTTCGCCGGTGACGGCCTCGATACGGCGCACGCCAGCAGCCACGCCGGTTTCGGCGATGATCTTGAACAGGCCGATGTCACCGGTGCGCTTGACGTGGGTACCGCCACACAGTTCGGTGGAGAAGTCGCCCATCTTCAGCACGCGCACGGTGTCGCCGTACTTTTCGCCAAACAGCGCAATGGCGCCGGCCTTGATGGCGTCGTCGTAGGACATGTGGCCCACGCTGACTTCCACGTTGTGGATGACCACGCGGTTGACCACGCGCTCGATCTCGGCCAGTTGCTCGGCGGAAACCGGTTCGTTGTGGGCAAAGTCGAAGCGGGCACGTTCCGGGTTCACCAGCGAACCCTTCTGCGCCACGTGTTCACCCAGTACATGGCGCAGCGCGGCATGCAGCAGGTGGGTGGCGGAGTGGTTGCGCGCGGTGGCGGCACGCTGGTGCAGGTCGATGGTGGCAGTCACGCTGTCGCCCACCTGCAGGCTGCCACGGGCCAGACGGCCTTTGTGACCGAATACGGCGGCTTGTACTTTCTGGGTGTCGGCCACGTCGAACAGCGCAGCCACGCCGCCCTGGGCGGAGATTTCACCCACATCGCCTACCTGACCGCCGCCTTCGGCGTAGAAGGCGGTATTGTCCAGCACCACGATGCCTTCGTCGCCGGCTGCCAGCTGTTGTACGGCCTCATTGCCCTTGTACAGCGCCAGCACCTTGGCCTCCACGCTGGTGGATTCATAGCCGTTGAACACGGTGTCGGCACCGCTGTAGTCGACATTGCTGGCCATCTTGAAGGACGAGGCGGCACGGGCGCGCTCGCGCTGGGCTTCCATCGCCTTGTCAAAACCGGCCTGGTCCACTTCCACTTCGCGTTCGCGGCAGATGTCGGCAGTCAGGTCCAGCGGGAAGCCGAAGGTGTCGTACAGCTTGAAGGCGGTTTCGCCATCCAGCACCTTGCTGTTGGCCGCCAGGGCGGTTTCCAGCAGCGCCATGCCCTTGTCCAGGGTTTCGGCAAAGCGCAGTTCTTCCTGACGCAGGGTGTCTTCGATTTCGGCCTGCTTCTGACGCAGTTCCGGATAGGCCTGGCCCATTTCCTCGGCCAGGTCAGCCACCAGTTTGTGGAAGAACAGACCCTTCTGGCCCAGCTTGTAACCGTGGCGGATGGCGCGGCGGATGATGCGACGCAGCACATAGCCACGGCCGTCGTTGGACGGGATCACGCCATCGGCAATCAGGAAGGAGCAGGCGCGGATATGGTCGGCAATCACCTTGAGCGACGGCACGTCCATGCTGAAGGGTACGCCGGTTTCACGCGCAGCGGCTTTCAGCAGGTTCTGGAACAGGTCGATCTCGTAGTTGGCGTGGACGTGTTGCAGCACGGCCGAGATGCGCTCCAGGCCCATGCCGGTGTCCACCGACGGCTTGGGCAGCGGATGCATGGTGCCGGACTCGTCGCGGTTGAACTGCATGAACACGTTGTTCCAGATTTCGATGAAGCGGTCGCCGTCTTCTTCCGGGCTTCCCGGCGGGCCGCCCCAGATATGGTCGCCGTGATCGTAGAAGATTTCGGTACACGGGCCGCAGGGGCCGGTGTCGCCCATTTGCCAGAAGTTGTCCGAGGCGTAGGGCGCGCCCTTGTTGTCGCCGATGCGGACAATCTTGTCCGCCGGAACGCCGATTTCCTTGTTCCAGATGTCAAAGGCTTCGTCGTCGGTGGCGTATACCGTCACCATCAGCTTGTCCTTGGGCAGGGCCAGCCATTGTTCGCCGGTAAGGAATTCCCAGGCGAAGTGGATGGCATCACGCTTGAAGTAGTCGCCAAAGCTGAAGTTGCCCAGCATTTCGAAGAAGGTATGGTGACGCGCGGTGTAGCCGACGTTTTCCAGGTCGTTGTGCTTGCCGCCGGCGCGTACACATTTCTGGCTGGTGGTGGCGCGGGTATAGGGGCGCTTGTCAAAGCCGAGGAACACGTCCTTGAACTGGTTCATGCCGGCATTGGTGAACAGCAGGGTGGGGTCTTCCCACGGTACCAGCGAACTGGAAGCTACTACCTGGTGGCCTTTGGAGGCGAAGAAATCCAGGAATTTCTGGCGAATTTCGGAGGTTTTCATGTCGTTTTCGTCGAGATTGAATTCGTTGGCATCGGCGTGGGGGCTGATGCTGAGCATGCTGGATTGTGTCAAGCCGCAACCGGGCTGGCAAGGGCTACGGCTCCGGCCACGCTCAGTCTGCGCTGTCCGGCGGGAAATCGTCATCCATGGCGCTGCCGGCCATCACCTGGCGGATGATGTCCATGCCAAAGCCGCGCGCGGCCAGAAAACGCATCTGGCGGGCTCTTTCCTGCGGCGTGTCGGCCACGCTGCCAAACTTTCTTTGCCACTGGCTGCGGGCCAGACTCAGGTCGTCGCGATCTTCCAGCACCTGGGCGATGTCTTCCTTGCCCACGCCACGCTGACGCATTTCCTGTTGCAGGCGGCGGCTGCCGTATTTCTGGCCCTTGATGTCGGCAAACTGCTGGGCAAAGCGGCTATCGGACTGCCAGTTGCGCTCGGCCAGTTCGTCCAGCAGGGTGGCCAGCTGTTCCGGGCTTTCGGCAAACGGCGCGAGCCGCCGCTCCAGTTCCCGCCGGGTGTATTCCCGGCGGGACAGGAGATCGACGGCTCGCGCCTTCAGGCTTTTTTCCATCGGCAAGCCGGTGCGTTTCACGCGTCCAGCATGTCGTCGGCCAGTTCCTCGTCGTTCTCGGTAATTTCTACCTTGATGCCGACGGCGTCACGGATCTTGGCTTCGATTTCCTGGGCAACTGCCGGATTGGCTTTCAGCCATTCGCGGGTATTGTCCTTGCCCTGGCCGATTTTCTGGCCGTTGTAGGCATACCAGGCACCGGACTTGTCGATAAAGCCATGCTTGACGCCCAGTTCGATGATTTCGCCTTCGCGGCTGATGCCTTCACCGTACAGGATGTCGAAATCAGCCTGGCGGAAGGGCGGCGATACCTTGTTCTTCACTACCTTGACGCGGGTTTCGTTGCCGATGACTTCGTCACCCTTCTTGATGCCGCCGACGCGGCGGATATCCAGGCGCACCGAGGCGTAGAACTTCAGGGCATTACCACCGGTAGTGGTTTCCGGGTTGCCGAACATCACGCCGATCTTCATGCGGATCTGGTTGATGAAGATCACCAGGGTGTTGGTGCGCTTGATGTTGGCGGTCAGCTTGCGCAGCGCCTGGCTCATCAGGCGGGCTTGCAGGCCCACGTGGCTGTCGCCCATTTCGCCTTCGATTTCCGCCTTGGGTACCAGGGCAGCCACCGAGTCGATCACGATCACGTCCACGCCGCTGGAGCGCACCAGCATGTCGCAGATTTCCAGCGCCTGCTCGCCGGTGTCCGGCTGGGAAATCAGCAGGTCTTCCACCTTGACGCCCAGTTTTTGCGCGTAGATGGGGTCCAGTGCGTTTTCCGCATCGATATAGGCGCAGGTGCCGCCCAGCTTCTGTGCTTCGGCCACGGCCTGCAGACACAGCGTGGTTTTACCGGAAGATTCCGGGCCGTAGATTTCCACGACACGGCCACGCGGCAGACCGCCGATACCCAGCGCCAGGTCCAGGCCCAGCGAACCGGTGGACACCACCTGCAGGTTTTCATTGATCTGGTTGTCGCTCATCCGCATGATCGACCCCTTGCCGAACTGCTTTTCGATCTGGGCAAGGGCAGCCGCCAATGCGCGGCTCTTGTCTTCTGACGCCATGCTGTCTCCAATTGCGTGTAGTGGGACCAATAGATGGGGGATTATCGCACAAAGCCAAGAGCCGACAAATGCGAATGGCCGCTTGAAATGATGTCAACACGCGCAACATGATATTGAGGGAGAGGCTGGCCGGAATCGTCTGGTCAGGTAAAATGAGAGCATGATGAACGAGCGCGCACAACGTCTGCTGAAAACGCTGATCGAACGCTACATCGCCGATGGTCAGCCGGTGGGATCGAAAACCCTGTCCATGCTGTCCGGCATGGAGCTGTCATCCGCGTCCATCCGCAACATTCTGGCCGACCTGGAGGGCATGGGGCTGATTGCCTCGCCGCATACCTCGGCCGGGCGTGTGCCCACGGCCAAGGGCTATCGCCTGTTTGTCGATCACCTGCTGACCATCCAGCCGCTGGAAGAGCTGGCCATGCGCGAGCTGGAAAGCAGCTTGCAGCCGGACAGCCCGCAACGCATTGCCCAGGCGGCCTCCACCTTGCTGTCCGATCTCACCCACTTTGCCGGCGTGGTGGTGACGCCGCAGCGCTCCGACGTGGCCTTCCGCCAGATCGAATTCCTGCGCCTGTCCGAGCGGCGCATCCTGATGATTCTGGTGACGCTGGATGGCGATGTGCAGAACCACCTGCTGACCACCGAGCGCGACTACAGCCCCAGCGAACTGATCGAAGCCGGCAATTTCATCAGCCAGCATTACGCCGGCCAGGGCCTCAGCGCCATTGCCAGCCTGGTGGCCAGCGAGCTGCGCGAATTGCAGGGCAATATCACCGAGCTGATGACCGCCGCCGTGCGCTTTGGCCAGAACTCGCTGGGCAGCCCCAGTGATGCGGTGGTGATTGCCGGCGGCATGAATCTGCTGAATGTGCGCGACCTGTCGGAAGACCTGTCGCGCCTGCGCGAGCTGTTTGCCACTTTCGAGCGCAAGACCGAACTGTTGAAACTGCTTAACCAGGGCCAGGATGCCCAGGGCGTGAACATTTTCATTGGCGAAGAGTCTGGTGTGATGACGCTGGACGAGTGTTCGGTGGTGACGGCGCCTTATCGCATCAACGGCCTGGTGGTGGGTACACTGGGTGTGGTCGGCCCCACCCGCATGGCCTACGAGCGGGTGATCCCCATTGTGGACATCACCGCCAGACTGGTGTCCAGTGCGCTCTCCTACTAAGCCGCCACGACGGCACCTAACGGAAACCCCTGATGAAACGATTGTTGATGGCTGCCGCCCTTGCCGGCGGCGTGATGTCCTCCCTGGCGCAAGCCGATGCCGCCTTTCTGGCCCGCCCCGATGTACAGCGCTATATCGACGAGCAGGTAGCCAGCGGCGTGTTCAATCGCCCGGAGCTGGAAGCGGTGTTTGCCAATGTGGAAATCAAGCCCAATATCATCGCCATTCTCGACAAGCCGTCCACTGCCCGGCCGTGGTATCAGTTCCGCTCCAGCTTTTATAACGAGCGCCTGCTGAAGAACGGCGTGGCCTTCTGGCAGCAGCATGCCGCCACCTTGCAGCGCGCCGAGCAGGTGTACGGCGTGCCGCCGGAAATGGTGGTGGCCATCCTGGGCATCGAAACCAATTATGGCCGCAATACCGGCAGCTTCCGTCTGGCCGACGCGCTGTCCACCATCGCCTTCAACTACCCGCGCCGCGCCGAGTACTTCCGCGGCGAGCTGACCGAATTCCTCAAGCTGGCCAAGGAAGAGCGCATCGACCCGCTGTCGCTGAAAGGCTCTTACGCCGGCGCCATGGGCCTGCCGCAATTCATGCCGTCCAGCTTCCGCAAATGGGCGGTGGATTTTGACGGCAGCGGCCATCGCGACATCTGGAACAATGTCGACGATGCCATCGGCAGCGTGGCGCATTACTTCCAGCTGCAAGGCTGGCGCCATGGTGACGACGTGATCGTGCCGGCAGCCGTGCAACCCGGCGTGGATGTCAGTGCGCTGGTGGCCGACAAGTTCAATCTGCACCTGACGGTGGGCGAACTGAAAGCCCGTGGCGTGTTGCCGCAGGCCCAGGTAGCCGACCATGTGCAGGCAGTGCTGGTGCCGCTGGAAACCGCGCCGGGGGTCACCGAATACTGGCTGGGTCTGAATAATTTCTACGTCATCACCCGCTATAACAAGAGCACCCTGTATGCCAAGGTGGCACAGGAACTGGCCGATGAATTGCGTTTGCGCTACCTGAACACCCAGGCGCTGCAAGCAGCCCAGCCGGCTGCCACGCCAGCAGAGCCCACCCCGGCCCCGTAAGGCCGGGCCAGCCGGCAGGCGGCTCCAGCCAAAAGGAGTCGCCTTGCCGGCCAATTGCCATTAAAATCCGCCCCCATGAGCTATCAAGTCCTTGCCCGCAAGTGGCGCCCCAAACGCTTTGCCGATCTGGTCGGTCAGGAGCATGTGGTGCGCGCCCTCTCCAATGCCCTGAAAGAAGAGCGGCTGCACCATGCCTATCTGCTGACCGGCACCCGTGGGGTGGGCAAGACCACCATCGCACGCATTCTGGCCAAGAGCCTCAACTGCGAAACCGGCACCACGGCCGAGCCTTGCGGCGAGTGTTCCGCCTGCCGCCAGATTGACGCAGGGCGCTTTGTCGACCTGCTGGAAATCGACGCCGCCTCCAATACCGGCATCGACAATATCCGCGAGGTGCTGGAAAACGCCCAGTACGCGCCCACTTCCGGCCGCTTCAAGGTCTACATCATCGACGAAGTGCACATGCTGTCCAAGAGTGCCTTCAACGCCATGCTGAAGACGCTGGAAGAGCCGCCGGCCCACGTCAAGTTCATCCTGGCCACCACCGACCCGCAAAAAGTGCCGGTGACCGTGCTGTCGCGCTGCCTGCAGTTTTCCCTGCGCAACATGACGCCGCAGCAGGTGGCCGGCCATCTGGCCCATGTGCTGGAAGTGGAGCAGCAAAGCTTCGAACCGGCCGCGCTGGCCCTGCTCGGTCGTGCCGCCGCCGGCTCCATGCGCGATGCCTTGTCGCTGCTGGATCAGGCCATTGCCTATGGCATGGGCGAGGTCAGGGAAGACGGCGTGCGCGCCATGCTGGGTGCGGTGGATCGCCGTTATCTGTTCGTACTGCTGGAGGCGCTGGCGGCTGGTGATGGCCCGCGCCTGATGGCCGAGGCCGAACAACTGGCGCAGCGTGGCATCGGCTTTGACAGTGTATTGGCCGAAATGGCCGTCTTGCTGCAGCAACTGGCCATGGCGCAGACCGTGCCCACGGCTATTGCCGACGACGAGCCGGAACGCGAAGCCCTGTTTGCGCTGGCCAGCCTGATCGCGCCGCAAGATGTGCAGCTGTACTACCAGATCGCCATTCATGGCCGTAAAGACCTGGCACTGGCACCGGATGAACATGCCGGCTTCAATATGACCCTGCTGCGCATGCTGGCCTTCCATCCGGCCCAGGCCCAGCCAGACAGCGTGGCCGCACCACGCAGCAATACTGCTGCGGCGGCCACCCGGCCAGCGCCAGTGGCCATGCCGGCGCAATCCGATGCCGGGGCGGATGGTTCGGCTGCCGCACGCGCCTTGCTGGCCGGCCTGGGGAATCGCAAGCCAGCCAGCCGACCCGCTGCGCAAGAGCCTGCCGCGGCGGCTGACGCCGAACCCGAACCTGCCCCTGCGCCACCGCAGCCTGTCACGCCTGCGCTATCTGCTGTTCCTGTCGCGTCAGCCGAGCCAGTGGTGACTGCGCCAGCCCCGGCTGCCATTGCACAGGCCGCCCCGCTTGCCGCCGCCGATGACGAGGAGGGCGACGACGAGGATGAGGCCGAGCTCGACAACACGGCACCATGGGACGAGACCGAGGCCGAAGAAAGCATGCCGGCCTATGCCATGGCCGAAGAATCTGCCGTGGCGGAGGCGTCGCCTTATCAGTTTGATGGCGACTGGGGGGCGCTGGTCACCCTGCTGGGTACCCGGCTGGGCGCCGCGCGCATGCTGGCACACAATGCCGTGCTCAAGGGCTGGAGCCAGTCGCGGCTGGAACTGGCGGTGCCGGACAGCTTCCGCCACATGGCTACCCGCGATTATCAGGAAAAACTCAAGGCTGCGCTGACCGAGCAATTCGGTCAGCCAGTCGAACTGGTGGTGACGATAGAGGAACTGGGGCTGGAAACACCGGCCATGCAGGGCGCCCGTCATCGTCAGGAACAACTGGCCCAGGCCCGACTATGCCTGGAAAACGATCCGGTGATTCAGCAGCTGGTGCGCGATATGGGCGCCACGCTGATGACGGAAACGATTCAACCTTTGCAGGAGTTGTGACATGTTCGGTAAAAACGGTATCGCTGGTCTGATGAAGCAAGCCCAGCAAATGCAGGAAAACATGAAAAAGGCCCAGGAAGAACTGGCCACGGTGGAAGTGGAAGGCCAATCCGGTGCCGGCCTGGTGAAAATCGTCATGACCTGCGCCCACGACGTGAAGCGTGTGTCCATCGACGACAGCCTGCTGGACGATGCCAAGGAAGACAAGGAAATGCTGGAAGACCTGATCGCTGCCGCCGTCAACGACGCGGTGCGCAAGGTGGAAGCCACTTCCCAGGAAAAGATGTCCGGTTTCACCAATGGCCTGAACCTGCCGGCCGGCATGAAGCTGCCCTTCTGATCCTGTCTGCATGAGCTGGCGCACCACGGCCCGCTGGTGAGCCATGGCGGGGCGGCATGGCTCCGCCGCCAACAGGGAGTTGCCATGGAACAGGTATTGCACGGTCATTGTCTGTGTGGCGCGGTACAGTACCAGTGCCAGGGCCATCCTCTTGGCGTGTCTTACTGCTATTGCAAGACCTGCCAGCTGGCAGCCGGCGCGCCGGTTTATCTGGGGGCGCTGTTTGCCCGCCATGCCGTCAGCTGGCAAGGCCGCACCACGGCCTATCGCTCCTCGCCACTGGGGCTGCGGCATTTCTGCCCGGTCTGTGGCAGCACCCTGTTTTATGAATGCACCGATGGCAGCCAGCGGCTGGAAATTACCGTCGCCACGCTGGAGCAGCCGGAACGGCTGCCGCCCGATTGCCACGAGTGGACCGACAGCGCCATCCCCTGGTTTCACCTGGACGATGCCCTGCCGCGTTATCCGCAGGGCGGGCCGGACTGAAGCCTGCCGGTCTCCCCTTATCCTTTGCTGCCTGCTTGCCCATGAAAAACCCACCCGCGCTCGACCAGCTGATTGCCGCCCTCAAGGTATTGCCCGGTGTCGGTCCCAAGACCGCCCAGCGCATGGCCTTCCATTTGCTGCAACGGGACAAGACCGGCGCTGACAAGCTGGCCCGCGCGCTGGACCGGGCCTTGACCAGGCTGACCCATTGCGAACGCTGCAATACCTTTAGTGAAACCCCGCTGTGCAGCATCTGTGCCGATCCGGAACGGCGGCCGGATCAGCTGTGCGTGGTGGAAATGCCGGCCGACCTGATGACGCTGGAGCAGGCCAAATGCTATCAGGGCCTGTATTTCGTGTTGATGGGCCGTATTTCGCCGCTGGACAATATCGGCCCCAAGGAAGTGAACCTGGACAAGCTGATGGTGCGGGCGCTGGACGAGGTGGTGGAGGAGGTGGTGATTGCCACCAACTTTACCGCCGAAGGTGAAGTCACCGCGCACATGATTGCCGAGCTGCTCAAGGGCCGTGGCCCCAAGGTGTCGCGCATTGCGCGTGGCATGCCGGTGGGCGGCGAGCTGGAATATGTCGACCTGAGCACGCTGGCGCAGGCGGTGTACGAACGCAAAGCGCTGACCGCCCAGTCCGACCCGTCCACGCCGCCGGGCTGAGCATTACGGCAGGCCCTGTCACTCCATGGCTTGCCGCAGCAGGGCCCCTAACAGGGCAACCCCCTCGCGCTGGTGCAGCGGGTCGAAAAAGCTGAAGTTCAGTCGCAGGGCATTGGCCGGGCCATGGTGCGGATGGAACAGCGTGGACGGCGCGTAGTGAATGCCCTGTTCGATGGCCAGCGGCAACAGCGCGGCACAATCCAGCCCCTCCGGCAGGATCACCCACTGAAAATAGCCACCCTCCGGCTGCAATAAGCGGCTGCCCGCCGGAAAACTCTCTTGTATCTGTTGCTGCATGGCATCGCGCCGCTGGCGCAGGCTGGCGCGCAGCCTTGTCAGCATGTCGCCGTGCTGGCCGGAAGCCAGCAGCCGCGCCAGCGCCATCTGGCTGGGTAGTGGCGTGCCGAGCGAGCTGCACAGTTTCAGCCCGCGCACGGTATTGCTCAGCCGCCCGGCGGCGATCCAGCCCACCCGGTAGCCGGGAGCCAGCGATTTGCTGAAGGACGCGCAATGCAGCACCGTGCCGCTGCGATCATGCGCCTTGAGCGGGCTGGCCCCCTGCTTGCCAAAATACAGCTCGCGGTAGGTGTCATCCTCGATGATGCACACGCGGTGGCGCTCGGCCAGCGCCACCAGCGCGCGTTTTTGCGCTTCCGGCATGATCAGGCC
>NZ_JAELTZ010000057.1:0-19414 GCF_016429115.1 Aquitalea sp. ASV15
CGGGTTTGCCGCGTTGCAGCTGTGGCGGCATGCCGCCGAGCCGGCACGCTTGCGCCCGGCCATCATTGCCACCATCATGGCGGCCAATCTGTTTCCGCTGCTGCTGGCCCTGGCTTTGCTGCTGGGCTGAGCGGCGGCATATCCCTGGAGAATCACCCCCATGATCGGACGCCTCAGCGGCAATCTCATCGAAAAACTGCCGCCGCAAGTGGTGGTGGATGTCAACGGTGTCGGCTACGAAGTGGATGTGCCGATGACCACCTTTTACCAGCTACCGGCGCTGGGCCAGAAAACCACTTTGTTCACGCATCTGGTGGTGCGTGAGGATGCCCACCTGCTGTATGGCTTTGCCAGCAAGGAGGAGCGCGAAACCTTCCGCCAGCTGATCAAGGTCAGTGGTATCGGTGCCAAGATCGCCCTGGCGGTGCTCTCAGGCATGACTGCCGATGAGCTGGCGGTGGCGATTGCCAGTGAAGACCTCAAGCGTCTCTCCTCGGTGCCGGGCATCGGCAAGAAAACCGCCGAACGGCTGGTGCTGGAGTTGCGCGGCAAGCTGGCCACCGGCAGCAATCTGGCGGTGCCGGGCGGCCTGCCCTTTGCCGCCACGCCGGACGACAAGAGCGATATCGTCAATGCGCTGCTGGCACTGGGTTACAACGACAAGGAAGCCGCTGCCGCCACCAAGGGCTTGCCGGCGGAGGTGACGGTGAGCGACGGGGTGCGGCTGGCGCTGAAGAACCTGATGAAGGGCTAGTGGCTGCTGCCATCTCTGGGCAAGCGGCAATGAACAAGGCCAGCGGCATGCCGCTGGCCTTGTTGCTGTCACGCCGCGGCCGGCAAAGCAGGCGTCAGGCGCAGACGGCTTCGGCTTGCTGCTGTCGCCACTGTGCCAGTTCCGCTACCGTCAGCATGGGCAGCTGGTGCAAGGCGGCATAGGCCTGCAGCTGTGCACCGCGCATCATGCTGCCATCCGGGTTCATCAGCTCGCACAACACCCCTGCCGGGCTGTAGCCCGCCAGCGTGGCCAGCTCCACGGCCGCTTCGGTATGGCCGCGCCGCTCCAGCACGCCACCGGGCCGGGCGATCAAGGGAAAGACATGGCCGGGGCGGGCCAGATCTTGTGGTTTGGCGAGTGGAGCGATGGCGGCGCGAATGGTGGTGACGCGGTCGGCGGCGGATACCCCGGTGCTCACGCCATGCGCCGCTTCGATGCTGACGGTGAAGGCCGTGCCATGGCGGCTGCGGTTGTCTTGCACCATGGGGGGCAGCTGCAGCCTTGCCGCATGGGCCGGGGTCAGGCACAGGCAGACAATGCCGCTGCCATCACGAATCAGTCGTGCCATTTCCGGCAGGCTCAAGCGGTCGGCCGCCAGGATCAGGTCGGCCTCGTTTTCGCGGTCGTCATCATCGCTGACAATCACTGGCCGGCCTTGACGCAAGGCGGTTAACGCGACGGCCAGCCGCGGGGGCAGGGAAGAAAGTTGGGTAGGCTGGGTGTAAGGCATGAAACGGTCCTCGATCAGGTCTGAGAAACACGTTTCAGGGCATGAAAAGCCGCCAGCACCACGGCGGTGGTGCCAGCGTGGGCGAGCCATGCGGGGGCCGGCCATCATCCAGGACGGACCGCCCGCAGCGCCGCCGGACAGGTCGACTGCAGTCCGGGCTGGCCAGACTGCAGCTGCTGTCATCTTCTTTCATCCGGACTATCACCGTCGGCTCTGGCATCGCACCAGATCTGCTGACCCTCTTTCATCGGAAAAAGGCGCTCGCGGGCTCGGCCTGCCAGTGTGCAGGCCATACCGCCGGTGGGGAGTTGCACCCCGCCCTGAAGACGTAGCAAGGCCGCGCAATGTGCGTCGGCCAGCGGCCAGTATAGCGCAGTGGTAAGATGGCGGGATCGCACCATTTGGCTTTACGGCAACGGCACATGATTGAAACCGACAACCTGATCGGCGGCGCAGCGGAGCGCCGCATCGTCACCCAGCAAAGCCTGTCCACCCAGGAAGAAGCGCTGGAACGCGCCCTGCGGCCCAAGCTGCTGGATGAATACGTCGGCCAGAAAAAAGCGCGTGAACAGCTGGAAATCTTTATCGAAGCGGCCAAGCGCCGTGGCGAGGCGCTGGATCATGTGTTGCTGTTCGGCCCGCCCGGTCTGGGCAAGACCACGCTGGCCCACATCGTGGCGCGTGAAATGGGTGTCAACCTGCGCCAGACTTCCGGCCCCGTACTGGAGCGTGCCGGCGATCTGGCGGCGCTGTTGACCAATCTGGAGCCGCATGATGTGCTGTTCATTGATGAAATCCACCGCTTGAGTCCGGTGGTGGAGGAAATCCTCTACCCGGCGCTGGAGGACTACCAGATCGACATCATGATCGGCGAAGGACCAGCCGCACGCTCGGTCAAGCTCGACCTGCCGCCCTTTACCCTGATCGGGGCGACCACCCGTGCCGGCATGCTGACCAATCCGCTGCGCGACCGTTTCGGCATTGTGGCGCGGCTGGAGTTTTACACCGCCGAGGAGCTGACGAAAATCGTCAGCCGCTCGGCCGGTCTGCTTAATGTCACCCTGGCCGACGATGGCGCTTTTGAAGTGGCCCGGCGCTCGCGCGGCACGCCGCGTATCGCCAACCGCCTGCTGCGGCGGGTGCGCGATTATGCCGAAGTGAAATCCGATGGCATCGTCACCGCCCAGGTGGCGGATGCGGCGCTGGCCATGCTGGACGTGGACCCGGCCGGACTGGACGTGATGGACCGCAAGCTGCTGGCGGCCATTCTGGAAAAATTTGGCGGCGGCCCGGTGGGGCTGGACAATGTCGGTGCCGCCATTGGCGAATCCACCGACACCATCGAAGACGTGATCGAACCCTTCCTGATTCAACAAGGCTATCTGCAGCGTACACCGCGCGGGCGGATGGCCACGGCACTGGCCTACACCCATTTCGGCCTGCCGCTCAAAGACTAGTCCCATGCAGAAAATCATCATCAAGACCGGCCGTACCTATCCGGCACTGGCAGCACAACTGGGCGATTTCGAAAACTGGATTGAACGCGAACTGGGCGCCGCCCCCGGCGAGTGGCGGGTGGTCGATGTCCAGCGCGGCGAAGCCTTGCCGGCGGTGGCCGACTGCGCCGGTGCGGTGCTGACCGGCTCGCCGGCCATGGTCAGTGACTATGAAGAATGGAGTGTCAGCACGGCGGCCTGGCTGCGCGAGGCGGTCGCGGGCAATGTGCCGCTGCTGGGCATTTGCTATGGTCACCAGCTGCTGGCCGATGCGCTGGGCGGCCAGGTTGGCTATCACCCGCAGGGGCCGGAAGCCGGCGTGGTGGATATCCGGCTATTGCCCGAGGCCGGGCAGGATCCGCTGCTGGCCGGGCTGCCGGCGGCCTTCCCCGCGGCGGTGATTCACTGGCAATCGGTGACGGCCTTGCCGCCCGGTGCGGTGCGGCTGGCCGCCAATGATTTCGAAGCCAACCATGCCTTCCGCATCGGTTCGGCCTGGGGCGTGCAGTTCCATCCCGAGTTTGATACGGCCGCCATGGCGGCTTATCTGCACCATCTCGCCCCGGCCTTGCAGGCCGCCGGCAAAAGCGTAGAGGTCTTGCATCAGTCATTGCGGCCTACCCCGCATGCAGCGGGGCTGCTGCAACGGTTTGCCCGTTTGCTCGCACACTAGGTGGCCTGATCCGGCCATCCCGGTCCAACTTTGTTTTCCAGAAAGGGAACATCATGTTTTATGCACTGTTTGTCGCCATTGTTGCAGTGGCGCTGGCCGCTTCGCTGGCGGTGGTGCGTTTTTTTGATCCGGCGGTCTACAAGATTCTGCAGCGCACGCTGGGGCAGGATCTGGCGGATGCCTGGCGCCGCTATATCAGCTTTGCCATTCTGGTGGCCGGAATTTCCGGCGGCGTGCGGCCGTGGAATCTGGAACAGTACCTGCCGCCCTCGGCCGGCAAGGGGAGTACCCAGCTGGAAATTACCGGTGCGCGCTGGCTGCTGGAGCTGTGGAATGCGCTGACCGAAACCCTGCGCTCGATTGCGCTGGTGATGCTGCTGTTTTTCCTGTGCTCGATGATGGCGTATGTGATTGCCCGTTCGCTGGAGTTGCGCCGCGCCAGGCAGGGTGAGCCGGATGAGGGTGGCGAGTGAGTCGTGCAAATGAAACAAGCCAGCTTATGCTGGCTTGTTTCATTTCATCGTACAGTTACAGCGTGACCATATTGTCACGGTGGATCAATTCCGGCTCCACCATATAGCCCAGTGTGGCTTCGATTTCGCGGGTGGTTTTCTTCATGATCAGGCGGGCTTCGTCCGAGCTGTAGTTGACCAGACCACGTGCCACTTCCCGCCCTTGCTGATCGACACAGGCCACGGCCTCGCCGCGCAGGAAATCGCCTTCGATGGCGGTGACGCCAACCGGCAGCAGGCTGGTGCCGCGTTCGCGCACGGCCAGGGCGGCGCCGTTGTCCAGCACGATGCGGCCGGTGAGCTTGAGGTGATCGGCCAGCCACTGCTTGCGTGCGGCCATGCGGTTGGTGGGCGCCAGCAGCTGGGTGCCAATGCCTTCACCATCCGCCAGTCGCGACAGCACATCATGCTCGCGGCCGCAGGCAATCACCGTGGCGGCACCGCTGCGCGCCGAACGCTTGGCGGCCAGAATCTTGGTGATCATGCCGCCAGTGCCCACGCTGGAGCCGGCACCACCGGCCATGTCCTCCAGCTTGGGATCGCCGGCTTCCGCCTCGTGCACGAAGATGGCATCCGGATGCTTGCGCGGATCGGCACTATACAGGCCTTGCTGGTCGGTCAGGATGATCAGCGCGTCGGCTTCGATCAGGTTGGTGACCAGCGCGCCCAGAGTGTCGTTGTCGCCAAAGCGGATTTCATCGGTGACCACGGTGTCGTTCTCATTGATGATGGGCACGACATTGAGGTTGAGCAGGGTGGTGAGGGTGGAGCGGGCATTCAGGTAACGCGTGCGATCGGCCAGGTCTTCGTGGGTCAGCAGGATTTGTGCGGTTTTCAGGCCGAATTCGCGAAAAGCCGTTTCATAAGCCTGGCACAAGCCCATCTGGCCCACGGCCGCGGCGGCCTGCAGTTCGTGCACCCCCTTGGGGCGTACCGACCAGCCCAGCCGCTGGCATCCTTCGGCGATGGCCCCGCTGGATACCAGGACCACCTGCTTGCCACGACGCTTGAGTTCGGCGATTTCCGCAGCCCAGCGCGCCAGCGCCGACAGGTCCAGCCCCTTGCCGTCATTGGTTACCAGGCTGGAGCCCACCTTGACCACGATACGGCTGGCGGCATGAATCACCGAACGCATACAAAATCCTCTGTCTGGCTATGAATATCGAGCTGCCCAGTGTACCGCAAACTGCCGTGGCATGGCTCAGAAGTACTCGCTGGCGCGGAATTCCATCAGCTGGAAATGGGGTGACTGCCTGTCCAGGCGCGAGCTGCGGATCAGGCTTTCTCCAGCCTCGTCCCACAGGCGGAATTCGCGCAGCCGGCTGAACTGACGCCCCTGGGTGAGCAGCAGCGGCGGACGGTGCAGGCTGGCAATGGCCGGCAGGCGCAGCGCGAACTGTGGCGTATCGGCGGGATGGGTGATGCTGGGGATGAGCATCACGGCTGCCGGCTGCTTGCCGATGAGCTCGACGCCACACTCCACGTCAATGCCATCCGGCAGCAGCGATACCCAGCAGATCATGCACAGCTGGGCGGTATCCGGTTTGCCTGGCCGGGTCAGCAGAATGGCCTCGCCGGCGCGCAGTGTCTGGCCGCGTGGCTGGCCGCGCAGCAAAAAGCCGGTGGCGCTCTGATTCACCACCACAAACAGGCTGGGGGCGGGCGGTGCGCGGGTACTGGCCGGGGGCGCGGCCTGTTCGTTGCCGGCCTGTACCCAGCTCATGCCATTGCAGCGATACCAGATGGCGGGAATGGTGGAGATCAGTTCGATGACTTCCTGCATGGGCAGGCGCGGATGACGCCGCCGCCGTGGCTGTTGCCATTCGGCAGCCAGTGATTGCAGCAGGGCCAGCTCATCGTAAACCTGGCTGGGGCTATGGCTGGTGTTCTGCAGCCGGGTCAGCTGCTCCACGCTATGCGTCAGTACCGTGATGGCCTGGGAAAGGTCGAGCAGATAGCAGGCGGCTTCCAGTGTTTCGCTCTGCACACGCAGGAAGCGCGGCGGCTCATCGCGGCTGGAATCCACCAGATAGCCATGCACCGTTCCCTTGAGGGCTTCCACCGGCAGCAGGACGGTCTGGCGCGACAAATCCATGATCAGTTGCTTGGTCACCAGCAGTTCCGGCATCGACAGCCGGTTGGTGGAGGTCAGCCCCAGCAGCAGGATTTGCCGGTAGATCAGCTCCAGTGAGTCGTCCTTTTCCAGCTGCTTTTCCTGCCAGCCGCGCGCCAGGGCAAAGCTGTACAGCTGGTGGCAGTCTTGCCAGAAGTGTGCGGGGGGCGGGCTGTAGCTCTGGCAACAAATGTTCAGCAGCTGCCGCGCCGCCATCATGGTATACAGTAGCAGTTCGATGCGCTGATGTTCACGCTCCAGCAGACCACGCTTGGCCAGACGCTCGCTCAGGGTGAGCTTGAAAGCGACAAAGATGGACTCGAACAGCGCCGCCCCCAGCATGGCCAGCTGGCGGGTACGCACGACCGAGGTGAGGTCGGTCTGCACAATCTCGCTTTCCAGCGCCGGATAGTAGCGATCCAACCCTTTGAGGTAGTGCAATAGCAGCTTGTGCCGATTGCCCACTTCCATTGGCGTACGGCTCAGGCCACGCAGGGCCTCGAGCAGGAGGCGACCGCATTCTTGCAGGTCGCTGTATGGCAAGCGCTCTACCCAGCTGGCTACGCTGTCGGGGTTGGTGTCGACCAATCGCGGGTCCCTATCCAGGGCGGGCAAGGCAAGCTGCATCGTGCGTCCTAATGGCAAGGCGGAGTAGCGCAGGGAGGAAAAGGCGGGGTAGTAGCCAAGCGCTATCCCCCCGCCATGTATTCATCCGCCATGCTATTTGAATCAAGCCGGCCAAGGCAAGGTCGCCCTCAGGGCAAGGCAGTCACGGGCCCGGTCAAAGCATCGTTTTGTTGACTTAACTCATCCAGTACCTGCGTGGTGGCCTGGAACAGCTGGGTCATCTCCTCTGGCTGCAGGATATAAGGCGGCATGAAGTACACGGTTTTGCCGATTGGCCTTACCAGGCAACCATGCTTAAGCATGGCTGAGAAAAAGGCTTGTGCAAAGTCCGCGCGCGGGCTGTCGACATCAAAGGCCCAGATCATGCCGGTATGCCGGAAATGCCTGACATCCGCCCGCTCGGCCAGCGGTGCCAGAATGGCGCTGAAGGTCGCCGCCAGTTCACGGTTGCGGGCAATGATGTCCTCATCGGCAAAGATATCCAGTACCGCCAGTGCCGCACTGCAGGCCAGTGCATTGCCGGTGTAGCTGTGCGAGTGCAGAAAACCGCGCGTGACCTCATCGTGATAGAAGGCCTGATAGATCGTCGCGCTGGTCAGCACGCAGGACAGGGGCAGGAAGCCGCCGGTAATGCCTTTGGAAAGGCACAGAAAGTCCGGCGTGATGCCGGCCTGCTCGCAGGCAAACAGGGTGCCGGTGCGACCAAAACCGACGGCGATTTCATCGGCAATCAGGTGTATCTGATACTGATCACACAGCCGGCGCAGCTCCGTGAGATAAACCGGATCGTGCATGGCCATGCCGGCCGCACCCTGCACCAGCGGCTCGACGATGATGGCGGCCATTTCACCCGCTTTCTTGGCCAGCACATTCTCCAGCGAGCGCAAGGCCTGTCTTGCCACATCGGCTGCACTTTGCCCCGGGCGGGCCTGGCGCGCATCCGGGCTGGGAACCCGCACCCCCGGTTTCAGCAGCGGGGCATAGGTGGCGGAAAACAGCGGTACATCGGTTACCGCCAGCGCACCGGCCGTTTCGCCGTGATAGCTGTTGTCCAGGCTGATAAAGCGGCACTTCTCCGGCCGGCCGACATTCTTCCAGTAGTGGAAGCTCATTTTCAGCGCGATTTCGGTGGCGCTGGCACCATCCGAAGCATAAAACGCATGATCCAGCCCGCTCAGTGCGCATAGCCGCTCGGACAGTTCAATGACCGGCCGGTGGGTAAAGCCGGCCAGAATGACATGCTCCACCTGATCCAGTTGATCCTTGATCGCCTGCTTGATCCTAGGGTTACCATGGCCGAACAGATTGACCCACCAGGAACTGACGGCATCCAGATAGCGCCTGCCTTCGAAATCCTCCAGCCACACCCCTTCGGCACGGGCAATGGGAACGATGGGCAAGGTTTCATGGCGTTTCATTTGGGTACATGGATGCCACACATGCTGGCGGCTGCGCTGCAGCCAGTCCTGATTGCTCACGACAAACTCCTGAATGGGGAATGGACTGGATGCTATCACAGGCTGGCAGCGCGACCCGAACTGACAAAAAACGTCACATCCTGCCGCATACAGCAGGCCATGTGCTGCGCTAATGGGCCGAATTCTCAGGATGAAGCTGCTTGGCACGCTTTCTGCAAGGTATGGACAGTGCATACCACGGAGAGGGTCATGCGGGGCAATAATGGTTTTACCCTGATTGAGTTGATGATTGTTGTTGCCATCATCGGTATTCTGGCGGCAATTGCGATACCGGCTTATCAGGATTACACGTTACGGGCCAAGGTGGCTGAAGGGCTTAGCTTTGCGGACCATGCTAAAACATCGGTCAGCGAGTATTACACTTCGATGGGTGGGTGGCCGGCAAATAATGCCAGCGCTGGGTTGCCTACCAGCTTGCCCGGCAATTATGTTAGTGATGTGCAGATTTCAATCAGCAGTGGTGTCAGTATAGTGAATGTTTCATTTGCTAGTGCGGTAGCGTCGGGTTTGGTGCTGACACTGACCCCTGCAGCGAGTAGTCAAGGCAGCATTGTTTGGGCTTGTTCTAGTACTGCTGGTTATGAGAAATACTTACCTTCAACATGTCGTTGATTTTCTAGGAGAGTCGAATTATGAACAATAAAGTTCAACAAGGTTTTACCCTGATCGAACTGATGATCGTGGTGGCGATTATTGGTATTTTGGCCGCCATTGCCATTCCGGCCTATCAGGATTACACCGCCCGTGCCAAGGTGACGGAAGGTTTGAACGCCGCTGCGGCGGCAAAAGCTTCGGTTTCTGAATATGCCATCAGCCAAGGGCAGCTGCCGAGCACCATGGCTTCTGCAGGTATTTCCTCTGCTAGCTCTACTTATGTGGCTTCGACGGTCCTCTCTACTGGTGGTGTTATTTCCATCAAGATGCAGAATATCAATTCTGATATCAATGGTAACTACTTCTCTCTGGTTCCGCTCCTTGCTTCTGGTGCGGTAAACTGGTCTTGCCGTACCGGTGATGGTACCGGTGTTAATTCTAATGCTATTCCGACGAAGTATCTGCCGGCAAACTGCCGCGGTTAATGTTTGAATGATAAGGGGCGCATATGGCGCCCCTTTTTTTATTTTACGGCCCATGAATAAAAACCTTCATCTGAACCCTGTCGAGCTACGACAATTTGGCCTGGCATTGCTGATCAGCTTGTCTGTGACGCTGCCATTTTTTAGCTGGTTTCGCTATGCGCCACTGACAGACTGGGTTTCGGATGCCTCGGCCTTGTTTCTGTTGGCCTGCTCCCTTCCTCTGATGTTACCCATGAAAGGGCGCTCGGTAGTTAGCTCTTCCTGGGTTTTCCTGTTTGCTTTTGCTGTGGGTTTTTACCTGTTGCTCAGTAATAAGCATCTGGATAGTGCTACGGTTTTTATTGTACTTGTGTTGTTTCTTGGTGTGTGGTCCTTGCTCTTTTCGTCATATTTTAATGATAAAAAGACAGAGTTGCTGATAGTTGTTTCGTCAGTGATTTTCCTTGCTTGTTTATTGCAAGCCTTGTTGGGTTTGTCGCAGATTTTTAGGCTGGCTCCTTTTTTTTCTGGCTATATTATTTTTGATCAGAATGGAATTGATTCGAATATAATGGGTAATATTGGTCAGAGAAATCAATATGCCCAGTTTTTGTGTTGGGGTATTGTGTCGGCAAGCTATTTGTATGCAATGGGGCGATTAAGGGGGTACCTGTTTTTTATTGCAGTACTGTTCCTGTCCTGGCTCGCGGCTTGTTCGGGTGCTCGATTGGTTTGGGCCTATGCCATTATTTTTGCTTTAGTTGCCTTTTACTGGTACGTCAGAAGAGAGTCTGATGATATTGCTAAAATGTCCGGTGCCATGGCGGTGGCCGTTGGTATCATGATTCTGACACAGCTGATGAGTCACCAGATTACTGAATTGTTGGCCTTGGCCGGCCTGCCAGTCCACACCGTCAGTGGTACAGAGAGGTTTTTTTCTGCCGGGTTTGGTGCTAGGCGCTGGGTTGAGTGGACTAAAGCAATCGATATTTTTCTTCAGCACCCATTCTTCGGTATTGGCTGGGGGCGATTTGGAGCCCAATCTGTTGAAATGGAGTTGAGTGCAGGTTTGCCCAAGGTTCCGGAAAGCTGGCTCTTCACACATTGCCATAATCTGGTATTGCAGCTGTTAGCGGAAACAGGGCTGGTTGGATGCCTGCTTTTTTTGGTACCAGTCATTATCGTGTTCTGTGGATATCTGCAGCGGGGTCAGCAGACGAAAGATAATATGCTGCTGGTGAGTATTGGTTTGCTTGTGCTTGCTCATAGCATGTTTGAATACCCTGTGTGGTATTTGCCATTTCTTGTCATGTTTTTGATTGTTCTGCTGATGGCGCCATTAAAGCCAGTGCAGTTGAAGGTCAGAACTGATTTTCTACGTATTGTCGGGCTTGTCGCATCAGTGCTGGCCTTGCTTTATACCATCAATGGTGTGGAAAATTTCCGTGTCTTGGTTGCATTTCGTACCCCAGCCGTTGGTGCTGCGGATAATTTGCAGCGGTTAAATAGACTGTTTGAAATAGAAAAAAATCCATTGTGGGCTGCTGATGCGGATTTTGTATTGACCAGTTATCTTGTGCCATCAAGATCTGATATCGATCTAAAGCTAAAGCATTTTGAAAGATTGGCAAGCTTTCGTCCTTATCCTGATGTGTTGTTAAAGTTATCCATTTTGTATGCATTAAATAAAAATGAGGTTGCTGCTGAGCATACTTTGAAAATGGCCATTGCCAACTATCCGGATTTTGCCGCAAATTACAGTGTTTATCTGACGGCAATGAAGGAGTTGGACTTAAAGAGCCTGCAGCGAATTGCCCTTACTGCGGCTCATGCCTATGCGGCAAAAGGTAGCCAATATGAGGATGCGCGTATTGCCGCCGTCATGACCGTCGCCTCCCCCGTCACCCGCAAGCCCTTGTTCTAGGTGCTTGACGACACCGCCAGTCTGCTGGCCGGCGGTGTCGTCGCTGCCCTACATGCGGTATCCTCCATGCTTTGCTTTCAGCCTTAGACTCCATCATGTCTTTTCCAACCTTTTCCCGCCGTCTGGCCTTGCTGGCGTTTTGCCTGATCGCCATCATGCCATTTGCCTCGCGTATCCATTTCGTGCCATTGCCGCAGTGGTTTGGCGAAATGAATGTGGTGTGGTTGATGCTGGCCGCGGCTGTCTATCTGTTGCCCAGCGGCATGCTGTTCGAGCGGGTGCCACGTGCCAGCTGGTGGTGTCTGTCGCTGGCCCTTGTGTGGGCCGTGCAGCCGCAGCTGGTGCATGCGCTATTCCCCGGCATGAGCTATGCCACGGCGCTGGCCTGGCTGACGATGGCCTTGCTGGCGGGCTTGTCCTATAGCTTGCAGCAGACATTTGGCAGTCGCGAATTTGCGGTGTGGCTGGCGCGCGCCATCATTGTCGGCGGGCTGGTGCAGTCGCTTATCGGCCTGGCGCAACTGACCGGCTTGGCCAATAGCCTGGGACTGTTTTACGACAGTGCTCACCCGACGACCAATATCTTTGGCCATATCGGCCAGCGCAACCAGTATGCCCATTACCTGATGTGGTCGGTGGTCAGCGGGGTGTATCTGTTTGCAGTGGAGCGCATGGCGCGTGGCTGGTTGGCACTGCTGGTGCTGTGGCTGGGGCTGATGCTGGCTTATGCCGCGTCACGTACCACCTTGCTGTATCTGCTGGCCTTGACCTTGCTGGGCGGGCTGTGGCACTGGCGAATGCAGTCGGCGGTATCGCGCCGGCTGATGTGGGCAATGCTGCTGTCTTGTGTGGTGGTGTTTGCGGCGCAGTTTGCCTTGCCGCTGGTGAACCATCTGCTGTCTGTGCTGACGCATGCTGCGGTGAACAATGCTTCTGGAGTGGAGCGGCTGGCGGCCAATGGCGATGATATGGGCTCGCGCCGGCTGGCTGAAATGGGCAAGGCCTGGATGAGTTTCAAGGCTCACCCGCTGTGGGGGGTGGGCTGGTCGCAATATGCGGCAGAAAGTGTGCGCTTGCAGCCCTTGCCGCAATTTGCATCAGCCGGCTTCAACAGCGGCTTGTTTACCAATTGCCATAATCTGATTCTGCAATTGCTGGTGGAAATGGGCTTGCCGATTACCTTGCTGGTGCTGGGTGGCTTTGCCTGGGTGATCTGGCCTTTCTTCAGCGAGCAGGCGGAGGCCGAAGGCATGCTGGCCCTTGGCTGCATGGCGGTCACGCTGATTCACTCCATGCTGGAGTATCCACTGTGGTATCTGTATTTCCTGGCGATGCTGGTGGTGTTTGCCTCGATGTCGCCTGCGCGTACCGACCGTGCCGGCTGGCTGCTGCGGGCGGGTTGGATGCTGGGCATGTTGTTCATCGGCTATATGTCGGTGGTGACCTGGTCCACCTATAACGAGCTGGTGGGGCTGTATACCCAGACGAATAATCCGGCGCGCGATGCCAAGCGGCAGTTGCGGCTGGCCGAGATCATGGAGCAGCAGCCGCTGTTTGCCTACCATGCCCTAAGCACACTGGATGATTATCTGGTGGCCGACAAGGACAATCTGGCGCGCAAGCTGCAATGGGAGGAACGCCTGACAGCTTTCCGCCCCTATCCCGATGTGATGATGAAAAAGGCACAAATGCTGGCGCTGGCCGGGCGTGAGGCTGAGGCGCAGGAGACGGTGCGTACGGCGCTGGCCTCCTTCCCGACTTATGCCAAGGATTACCTGGACGGTATCGATGAAGACGTCCCGGCATGGCAGCCGCTGCGCAAGATTGCACAGCAGGTATTTGACCGCCTGCCAGTCAAATATCGTGGTGGTGAAGGGGATTAAACCCTAGTGGTTAAGCTTGAATAGCAAAGCCCGCGCTGGATGGCGCGGGCTTTTTCATTGCAGCAACGGCTTATCAGTTGTCGATGACCACACCTTCGCTCAGCGCAGTCTTCATCTTGCTCAATGCCTTGGCCTCGATCTGGCGGATGCGCTCGGCGGAAACGCCAAACTCGGCGGCGAGTTCGTGCAGGGTTGCTCCGCCATCGTCAGCCAGCCAGCGTGCTTCGACAATGCGACGGCTGCGGGCATCCAGCGACGCCAGTGCGTATTCGATGCCTTCGGTTTGCAGATGGTCGAAGGCTTTGCGTTCCAGGGCATGGGTCGGTTCGTGATGGGCATCGGCCAGCCAGTCGATGGGGGCGAATCCTTCATCATCGCCATCGTCGGCAATCAGCGCGATATCCTGCCCGCTCATGCGCGTTTCCATTTCGCGCACTTCTTCCGGCTTGACACCGAGGTCTTCGGCGATCTGCCGGGCTTCATTTTCGCTTAGTGCCGAAAAACTGCTTTTCATGCTGCGCAGATTGAAAAACAGCTTGCGCTGCGGCTTGGTGGTGGCAATACGCACCAGACGCCAGTTGCGCAGGATGAATTCGTGAATTTCAGCCTTGATCCAGTGCACGGCAAAGGAGAACAGCCGTACGCCACGGCCCGGTTCGAAGCGTTTGACCGCTTTCATCAGGCCGATATTGCCTTCCTGGATCAGGTCGGCCTGTTGCAGGCCGTAGCCGGCATAGCCGCGTGAAATCGATACGACAACACGCAGGTGTGACAGCACCATCTGGCGAGCGGCTTCCAGATCATTGTCTTGCTGGAAGCGGGTGGCCAGCTCGGTTTCCTGTTCGGGGGTCAGCATGGGAACACTGTTCACCGCCTGGATGTATTGCTCCAGGCTGCCGCTGGACGACGGAACGGGCAAGGCAAATGTTGTGGTCATCAGTGTAACTACCTCCTTGGGTAGTGCTATGTTAGCACTCGTATATTGAGAGTGCTAGCAAGCAAAGGTTCCAACGTCAATGATTTTTCCTATCAGACTGATAGTTTTTTCAGTGGAAATTGCCGGAATAGCCTGCTGGTCGACATCGGCTGAATGTCACCATAAGCGACATTCAGCCAAATATGAAAGAGAATGATTGTTAACGAGGTTGAATCTGTCGCAGGTGATGGTCGGAGGCCAGCCGCGCACCCAGCATCGCCAGCAGGGAGGAAATGGCCAGTACGACCAGCAACTCGACAGGGCTGAGGCCACGCAGTTGTACGGCTTCGTTATAAAGCTGGGCAAACTCGTGAATGGCCGGGTTCGCCGTCATCACCAGCCAGCTGGTCAGCCCCCAGGCTGCCAGGCCGGCCAGCAGGCCCTGCCACATGGCGTGGTACATGAAAGGACGGCGGATAAAGCTGTCCGGTGCGCCAATCAGCTTGGCCACTTCGATTTCATCACGACGCGCCAGAATCTGCATGCGCACCGCATTGTGGGTGACCAGTACCAGGGCGATGCCCAGCGCAGCGCCAAGAAACCAGGTCAGCTGTCTGCCCATTTCCACCATGCCATACAGGCGTTTGGCCCAGCGGGCATCGAATTGAGCGGTTTCCACCATGGGCAGGCCGGACAATTCTTTTTGCAGCATTTCCAGCTCGTGCGGTTCCAGCGTCTTGGGTGTAACGACGAAGGCGTCCGGCAGCGGATTGTCGGTCAGGCCGTCACTCAGTCCCGGCAAGCCGTTGCGCTTTTCCAGGTCGGACAGTGCCTGCTTCTTGCCGACAAAGCTGTAACTCTGGATGCGCGGATGCTTGGTCAGGGTGCTGGAGACGGCGGCAAGGTCGGCTTCTTCGGCCGATTGTTCCATGAACAGGGTGATCTGTGGCGTGGCGGTGAGCCGGCCCGCCCATTCCTGGATGCTGCTCACGGTCAGGTAAAGCGACAAGGGCAGGGCCAGTGCGATGGACAGCATCAGCAGGGTCAGCAGGCTGCCGAAGGGTTGGCGCAGGATCTTGACCAGCGCCTGGCGGGCGCTTTGCCAGTTCAGGTAGAGAAAATGTTTCATGCGGCGAACTGTCCTTCCTTCAACCGGATGATGCGGCGGCCGTAGTCTTCCATCAGGGTTTCGTCATGGGCGGAAATCACCACGGTCACGCCTACCTGATGGAAGGATTTGAACAGCTCCATGATGTCCAGCGCGTAGGCACGGTCGAGGTTGGCTGAGGGTTCATCGGCCAGCAACAGGCTGGGGCGGTGTACCACGGCACGGGCAATGCACAGGCGTTGCTGTTCACCGCCAGACAGACGGATCGGCATGGATTTTTCCTTGGCCAGCAGGCCGACCTTGTCCAGCGCGGCACGCACCCGCCGTGCGGCATCGCGACGATCAAAGCCGATGATGTCCAGCGGCAGCATGACGTTGTCGAATACCGAGCGGTCGAACAGCAGCTTGTGGTCTTGAAACACCATGCCGATATGCTGGCGTACATAAGGAATCTGACTGCTGCGCAGCTTGGACAGATTCTGGCCGCTGACAATCACGCTGCCGCTGCTGGCGCGTTCAATGCCGGCGACGAGCTTGAGCAGGGTGGATTTGCCGGCACCGGAGTGTCCGGCCAGAAAGGCCATTTCACCGGTGTCGATGGTAAAGGAAAGATTCTTCAGGGCTTCGTTGCCACCGGGATAACGCTTGGTGACCTGGTCGAACTGAATCATGCGCTGCATTCCCCTTGATCCTGAGCTGCAGGCCGGCGCATCTGCCAGGGCCTGCCGGGTGAGCTGCCGCCGGCAGGCAGTTGCCGGCGCGGGGCTCTATGAAGTAGGTCGATCAGTCGAACAGGGCGTCGACATAATCCTTGCTGTTGAACGGGCGCAGATCGTCGATGCTTTCGCCCACACCGACAAACCGTAGCGGAATCGGCCGCTGCTTGGCAATGGCGGCAATCACGCCACCCTTGGCCGTGCCATCCAGCTTGGTCAGGATCAGCCCGGTCAGGCCCAGGGCATCGTCAAATACCTTGACCTGGCTGATGGCGTTCTGGCCGATATTGGCGTCCAGCACCAGGATGATTTCATGCGGGGCATCCGGCAGCGCCTTCTGGATGACGCGCTTGACCTTCTTGATTTCTTCCATCAGGTGCAGCTGGGTCGGCAGGCGACCCGCGGTATCCGCCAGGACGATGTCGATGCCACGGGCGGTGGCGGCCTGGATGGCATCAAAGCACACGGCGGCGGCATCGCCACCTTGCTGGGCAATCACGGTGACGTTGTTGCGCTCGCCCCAGGCCATCAGCTGTTCGCGCGCCGCGGCGCGGAAGGTATCGCCAGCTGCCAGCAGTACACTCTTGCCTTGCTGTTGATAGTATTTGGCCAGCTTGCCGATGGAGGTGGTCTTACCGGCGCCATTCACCCCGGCCATCATGATCACAAAGGGCTTTTTGCCGCTGACATCCAGCGGCTTTTCCAGGGGATGGATCAGTTCATTGAGCGAATCCTTAAGGGCGCCCTTCAGCTCACTGCCGTCTTTCAGGCCCTTCAGGCTGACCCGTGCGCGCACGTCTTGCAGCAGGTGGACCGTGGCATCCATGCCCATGTCGGCAGTCAGCAGTACGGTTTCCAGCTCTTCGTACAAGTCCTCGTCAATCTTGCCGCCACCAAACAGGCCGGCCAGCGACTTGCCCAGTTTGTCGCGGGTTTTGGACAGGCCGGCCTTCAGGCGCTCGGTCCAGCTTTGCTTGCGGGCGGGCTGTTCCACGGCCGGCGCGCTGGCGGGCGGCGTCGGGCTTACTGGCTGCGCCGTGGTGTCTGCGACGATGTCGACGGTGGCAGGCGGCGTCGCTTGCGGGGTGGAGGGAGCGGCGGCCGGGCGGTTTGCCGGCTGGCTGGCTTGGGGTTCTACAGCCGGGGTTTCAACCGGCTTTGGCTTTTTCTTGAAGAAACTGAACATGCGTCTGCGTAGTCAACGATAGGCGATAAATGGCTAAATTGTATCCTTAAATCAGCAACTGGGCAGAAACGATGGTGATGAAAGCCGTGGCCAGGCCGATTGGCCATGGCCAGCCATGCTGGAACAGCTGAGTGGAGGCGGGTGATTTGGCCGGAGGGTGTGGGCGAGGTGCGGCCATTCGCGACCTATATATAGGGAATGGTCTGGCGGAGTCAGGCATGTTCAAGGGCGGAGCCGTGGCATTGCCGGGCCAGGGTGGGGCTGACCCAGTATTGCGGATACCCCACTTTATATGAGCTCCCTGGTGAGCGATTGCAAATTGTTAGTGTCTGTCCGCCAGCGCACATTGTGACGGCAGGTGCGACACCTTTGCCCCCAATCTGCGTCAGATGCAGCATGGAGGACGGGAAAAGGGTAAACTCTCGCCCTTGAGTTTTTAGCCCACGTGTCATGAATCAACAGCGAAACAAAGTCCGAATCATCGGCGGCCAGTATCGTCGTCGCTTGCTGCCCTTCCCGGATGCGGAAGGTTTGCGCCCGACGCCGGATCGGGTGCGCGAGACCGTGTTCAACTGGTTGGGGCAGGAGCTTTATGGCAAACGCTGTCTCGACTTGTTCGCCGGCAGCGGTGCGCTGGGGTTTGAAGCTGCATCGCGCGAAGCTGCTCGCGTGGTGATGGTGGAAAAATCACGCAAGGTGGCCGAGTCACTCAAGGCCAACCGGCAGTTGCTGGCAGCACATGCCATCGAAGTCGTTCCGATGGATGCACTGCACTACCTGAAAAGCTGTCGCGAACAATTCGACATCATCTTTGTTGATCCGCCGTATGACTCCAGCTTGTTGCTGCAGACATTGCCCATGCTGCAGGCGGTGCTGGCCGTGGACGGCGTATTGTATTTCGAAGCCAGGCACTGGCCGGATAGTTTGCCGGGCTGGCAGATTATCAAACAGGACAAGGCCGGCATGGTGCATTACGCATTGGCGCGGCCCGCCACTGAAGAATCGCTGTGATACGTCGGCAGGTCGCCGTATAAGGATATAACGGGGCGAACTTGCGACCGTGCTGCACGGATGACAGAATCAATACTGTGAATACCTGAGGAAATTACTATGTCTCTCATGATTACCGACGAATGCATCAACTGCGACGTCTGTGAGCCGGAATGCCCGAATAATGCCATTTCGCAGGGTGAGGAGATCTACCAGATCGATCCCAATCTGTGCACGCAATGTGTAGGCCACTACGATGAGCCGCAGTGCCAGCAAGTCTGTCCGGTGGATTGCATCCCGCTGGATCCGGCCCATCCGGAAACCCAGGACGAGCTGCACGCAAAGTACCTGCGCATTTCCGGCAAAGCCTGATCAAGGCTAAGTGCTTGATGCAAAAGACAGAGCCCCGCAGTTTGCGGGGCTTTGTTCTTTTTCCGGCAAAAATAATGAAAAAAAATGCAGCGCAGGTGTTGACGAGAGAAGTGGGTATCTATACTATTCGGGTCTCTCAGGGGGGGTTACCCCAGCGGTCAACGGGTCCGGACTGTAAATCCGGCGGCTCAGCCTTCGAAGGTTCGAATCCTTCTCCCCCCACCAGAATTTTTTACGTCTTGGCGGCGTGTAGTTTGAAAGCCGTATAGTTGTTGCAGGCGGGTGTAGCTCAATGGTAGAGCAGAAGCCTTCCAAGCTTACGACGAGGGTTCGATTCCCTTCACCCGCTCCAAGCGTTAATGCCTGTTAAAGGGCCCATGTAGCTCAGGGGTAGAGCACTCCCTTGGTAAGGGAGAGGTCGGCAGTTCAATTCTGCCCATGGGCACCACCCATTTGTTTGTAGTTATTCAAATCAGGAAATTTTGCCATGGCTAAGGAAAAGTTCGAGCGGACCAAACCGCACGTAAACGTCGGCACCATCGGTCACGTTGACCATGGTAAGACCACCCTGACCGCAGCGATCACCACCATTCTGTCCAAGAAGTTCGGTGGCGAAGCCAAGGACTACTCCCAGATCGACAGCGCGCCGGAAGAAAAGGCTCGTGGTATTACCATTAATACCGCACACGTAGAATACGAAACCGAGTCCCGTCACTACGCTCACGTAGATTGCCCGGGTCACGCCGACTACGTTAAGAACATGATTACCGGTGCAGCCCAGATGGACGGCGCTATCCTGGTATGTTCCGCTGCTGACGGCCCGATGCCGCAAACCCGCGAACACATCCTGCTGTCCC
>NZ_JAELTZ010000058.1:0-17903 GCF_016429115.1 Aquitalea sp. ASV15
GGCTGAAGGCCACGTCATAAGCCTTCATGATTTCGCAAATCTCTTCGAAATGCGTGTACAGGAAGTTTTCCTGATGATGGGCCAGACACCACTTGGCCATGATGGAACCACCACGCGACACGATGCCGGTCATGCGGTTGGCCGTCAGCGGCACATAGCGCAGCAATACACCAGCGTGAATGGTGAAGTAATCCACGCCCTGCTCGGCCTGCTCGATCAGCGTGTCCTTGAAGATTTCCCAGGTCAGGTCCTCGGCCTTGCCATTCACCTTTTCCTGCGCCTGGTAGATGGGCACGGTGCCGATGGGTACCGGCGAGTTGCGCAGAATCCACTCGCGGGTTTCGTGGATGTTCTTGCCGGTGGACAGGTCCATGATGGTGTCGGCACCCCAGCGGATGCCCCAGGTCATCTTGTCCACTTCCTCGGAAATCGACGACGTTACCGCGCTATTGCCGATATTGCCGTTGATTTTCACCAGGAAGTTGCGGCCGATGATCATCGGTTCGGATTCCGGGTGGTTGATGTTGTTGGGAATGATGGCGCGGCCGGCAGCCACTTCCTGACGCACGAATTCCGGGGTGATGTCCTCCGGCAGTGCCGCGCCATAGCTGTGGCCGGCGTGCTGGCGGGTCATCAGCTCCAGCAGCTTGGCATTCTTGCCACCCGCCGCTTGCAGGCTCTCGATATAGGCCTTGCGGTTCAGGCTTTCGCGAATGGCGACGTATTCCATCTCCGGGGTGATGATGCCCTGGCGCGCATAGTGCATCTGGCTGACATTCTTGCCCGGCAGAGCGCGGCGCGGCTTGCGTGTCAGGTTGAAGCGCAGGTCGTCCAGCTTGCTGTCGGCCTCGCGGGCACGACCATATTCACTGGACAGGCCGGCCAGCTGCTCGGTGTCGCCACGCTCGGCAATCCAGGCCGCGCGCAAGGCAGGCAGGCCGCTCTGGATGTCGATCTTGGCCGCCGGGTCGGAATAGATGCCGCTGGTGTCGTAGACATAGATGGGCGGATTTTGCTCGCCACCAAACTGGGTGGGGGTGTCGCTCTGGCTGATTTCGCGCATCGGCACGCGGATATCCGGGCGGCTGCCTTCGACATAAACCTTGCGGGAATTGGGCAGGGGCTGGATGGCAGCGGTATCGACCACCATCTGTTCATTCAGTTTTGCAGGCGCGTTCATCGGGTTTCCTCCATGCGATGAAACGGCGCAAGGAGCGGAATTCCGGCGAACCGGGCTGCAAGGAAAGGGGGTGGGACCATGCAGATTGCGCTTCCCTACGCCGGGATTAACCGGGTCAGGTTCCAAGGGTATTTCTCACCCGTGCAATATGAATGGCCTATTGTTGTCATCCCACAGGAATATCAAGGCCATACCAGATCACACAGGACCCCTAGCGATGCTGTGAAGGTAAGGTAAATGTGGGATAATCGCAAGTTATCGTCATGACACGCTGCCCATGAAGTCAGGTTTTCCGCAATGCGGCACACCCGCTCAGGCAGCCAGCCCTTCGGAGTAAGCTGATGGATTTTGAAAATGCCCGTTTCAACATGGTCGAGCAGCAGATTCGTCCGTGGGACGTACTTGACCCGAAAATTCTGGACCTGCTGTTTCACGTGAAACGCGAAGATTTCGTCGCTGCCGACAAGCGCCAGCTGGCCTTTGTCGACACCGAACTGCCGCTGCCGCACTGTGGCAAGATGCTGCAGCCCAAGCTGGAAGCCCGTCTGGCACAGGATGTTGCCGTACAGCCACAGGACAAGGTACTGGAAGTCGGCACCGGTGCCGGTTATCTGACCGCCCTGCTGGCCAAGCTGGGCCGCCATGTCTATAGCGTGGAAATCAACGCCGCCACCCGCGAAACCGCTGCGGCCAACCTGAAAAAGGCCGGCATCGGCAATGTCACCCTGGTGGAAGGCAATGGTCTGGATGGCCTGAAGGAACAGGCGCCGTTTGATGTGATCGTGGTCGGCGGTTCGCTGCCGGTGGTGCCGGAAAGCCTGAAAGCCCAGCTGGCCGTGGGTGGCCGCATGATCGTGGTGGTTGGCGACCTGCCGGTGATGAGCTGCAAGCTGATCAAGCGTGTTGGTGAATCCGCCTTCAGCGAAACCAATCTGTTTGAAACCTGTATTTCCCGTCTGGCCCAGGCAGAAGCCATCGAGCCGGAACGCTTCGTTTTCTGATGCTGCGGGAAATCACTGCCAGCGATCTGGCGGCCTGGCTGGCCGATGCCGGCACAGAACAGCCCGTGCTGCTGGATGTAAGGGAAGACTGGGAAGTGCAGCTGGCCAGCATTCCGGGCTCGCTGCACATTCCGATGAACCTGATTCCGCTGCGCATGAGCGAGCTGCCGGACGACCAGACCATCGTCACCGTCTGCCATCATGGCGTGCGCAGCTATCAGGTGGGCCTGTATCTGGCCAACGCCGGTTTCGAGCAGGTGCTGAGCCTGCGTGGTGGAGTGGAAGCCTGGGCCAGCGAGGTTGATCCGGCCATGGCCCATTATTGAGATCAGCAGACCTCGCTGCCGGCTAGCCGTAACATGACAAGGCCATTCCCCCGCGGAATGGCTTTTGTTTTGCAACTTGTCCCTGCTGCCTGCGTCCAAAAACGCAGCAAAACCACACTGATACGGTATCTGTCTTGAGCCTGAAACAACTCCAATACCTTGCACCTGCCCTGGCTCCGGTCCATCCGGCCTGGGAGGATGTGCTGAAATCACCCGCCGTCTTTGCCCGCCTGCTGCAGATTGACCAGCAGCTCAGCCAGCAAGCTGCCCAGGGCAAAATCCTGTTTCCGCCGCGCGCCAATATTTTCAATGCCCTGCGCACCATGGCACCGGCCGACATCAAGGTGGTGATCCTGGGTCAGGACCCGTATCACGGTCAGGGCGAAGCCATGGGCCTGTCGTTTTCCGTGCCGCCCGGCGTGCGCATTCCGCCCAGTTTGCGCAATATCTACAAGGAAATGGTGGCGGATCTGGGGGGTGGCATGCCGGCCAGCGGCGACCTGACGCACTGGGCCGAGCAGGGTGTGCTGCTGCTGAACAGCGTGCTGACGGTGGAAATGGACAAGGCCGGCAGCCATGGCAAGCTGGGCTGGCAAGCGGTGACCGACGCGCTGATCGACGCGGTCAACCAGAAAAATCCCGGCTGCGTCTTCCTGCTATGGGGCAACTGGGCCCAGACCAAGGCCGAGCGCATCGATAGCAGCCGCCATCTGGTGCTGACCGCCGCCCATCCCTCTCCCCTGTCGGCCAGCCGCGGCTTTCACGGCTGTCGTCATTTCTCGCAGGTGAATGCCTGGCTGGCCGCCCATGGCCGCGGCACCATCCACTGGATGCCGGCCGCCAGCCAGAACAGCCTGTTCTGATACGGCCTTGCTGCAGGGTTGCAAAGCGCAGCCCTGCGCAACAAAACCCTGCTTTGCAGCCGCGCCGCATTGCCCTAAGCTAGCAGGGGTTATCTTCCCGCCTCTCCCGCATCGTGGATATTTTCTTTCTGTTTGTTCTGATTGTGCTGAATGGCGTGTTTGCCATGTCGGAAATCGCCATCGTGTCCTCACGCAAGATACGCTTGCAACAATGGGCTGAAGAAGGCCGTCGCGGTGCCCGTTCGGCGCTGCGGCTGGCGGAAGAACCCACCCGTTTCCTGTCCACCGTACAGATCGGCATCACCAGCATCAGCATTTTCTCCGGGGTGTATGGCGAAGCCGCGCTGTCCGATCATCTGCGCGACTGGCTGGAACTGAGCCTGCCGCAACTGCATGCCTATAACAAACCGCTGTCGGTAGCGCTGATGGTGGCCGCCATCACCATGTTGTCGCTGATCTTTGGCGAGCTGGTGCCCAAGCGGCTGGCCATGCTCAATCCGGAAGGCATCGCCAGTACCCTGGCTCCGCCCATGTTGCTGCTGTCGCGTGCTGCCGCACCGCTGGTGCGCCTGCTGTCGCGGCTTACCGACACCCTGTTGCGGCTGATCGGTGCGCGCAAGAGCAGCGAGCCATCGATTACCGAAGAAGAAATCCGCGTGCTGATGGAACAGGGGGCGGATGAAGGCGTGTTCGACCGTGCCGAACAGGAGCTGGTGGAAAACATTTTCCGGCTGGATGACCGCAAGGTGGCGGCGGTGATGACGCCGCGCAAGGACATCGTTTCCATCGATATCGAAGACCAGCAGCAGGACAACCGCCAGCTGCTGATCGCACACGGCTACAGCCGTTTTCCGGTGTGCAAGGGTGGCATGGAGCATGTGCTGGGCATTCTGGACACCAAGCGCATGCTGGACCGGGTACTGGCCGGCCAGAACGTGGATTTCATTGCCGACCTGGAAATCCCGCTCTACATCCCGGCCACGGTCAGCCTGATGCAGCTGATGGAGCAGTTCAAGCAGGCACGCACCCATCTGGCGCTGGTGGTGGACGAGTACGGCGAACTGGAAGGGCTGGTGACCATGAACGACGTGCTGGAAACCGTGGTGGGCGATCTGCCCTCCATACACACCGCCGGTGAAGACGACGATATCGTGCAGCGCGAGGATGGCAGTTATCTGCTGGATGGCATGGTGACGCTGGATGCCTTCCGTCAGTATTTCGATATCGATGAGCCGCTGCCGGGTGAAGACACCGGCAATATCCACACCCTGGGCGGCGTGATGATGTATCAGCTGGGCCGGGTACCGGCGGTAACCGACCGTTTCGACTGGCAGGGTTTCAGCTTCGAGGTGGTGGACATGGACAAGACCCGGGTGGACAAGATCATGCTGTGCCGGCTGCCCTCCAGCCGGCTCGAGCATAACGACAATTGAGACCCGCTAACCAAACCCCCGCGCCTGCTTGCCCTACTCTTGGTGCTGTCTGCGTCGGCGCGCCCTGACTCAGCCATCCAGCGCCTGCTGCTGACGCTGGCGATAGCGCCCGGTCCAGACAAACAGCAGCGGATTAAGCAGGATGGACAGAATGGCCCCGGCCAGAATCAGCGAATGGCTGTGCTCGCTCATCAGGCCCAAGGTAATGCCCAGACCAGCCAGAATAAAGGAAAATTCGCCGATCTGCGCCAGACTGGCGGCAATGGTCAGCGCAGTGGCCGGGCTGCGGCCAAACAAGCGCACAATGCCATAAGCCCCCAGCGACTTGCCCACCACGATGATCAGCAGCGTGCCCAGCACTTCCCAGAAGTTATGCAATAGCACGCTTGGATTGAGCAGCATGCCCACCGACACGAAAAACAGCACGGAAAAGGCATCGCGCAAGGGTAATGATTCTTCCGCCGCACGGTGGCTCAGCGGCGATTCGGCCAGCACCATGCCGGCAAAGAATGCCCCCAGCGCAAACGACACATCAAACAGCAAGGACGCGCCGTAAGCCACCCCCAGCGCCGTGGACAGCACCGCCAGCCGGAACAGCTCGCGGCTGCCGGTATAGACGATGCGTTCCAGCATCCACGGAATGAAACGGCGGCCAAACACCAGCATCAGCGCCACAAAGGCCGCCACCTTGCCCAGCGTCAGCACAATGGTCCACAGCACCGCGCTGCCGCTGATGGCGGTGGCCGTGCCCTTGCCACCTAGCACCCCGGCAAAGATGGGCAGCAACACCAGCGTCAGCACCATTACCAGGTCTTCCACCACCAGCCAGCCGATGGCGATCTTGCCATCATCCGTCTGTTCCAGATTCTTTTCCTGCAAGGCCTTGAGCAAGACCACGGTACTGGCTGTGGACAAGGCCAGGCCGAACACCACTCCCTCGCCCAGCGGCCAGCCCAACAGCTGCGACATGCCCAGCCCCAGCACGGTGGCCAGCAGGATCTGGCCGATGGCTCCCGGCAGGGCAATGGCCTTGACCGACAGCAGATCACGCACCGAAAAATGCAGGCCGACGCCGAACATCAGCAGGATGACGCCCATCTCGGCCAGTTGCGGTGCAATCTGGCCGTCCGCGGTAAAGCCGGGGGTAAAGGGGCCGGCCACGATGCCGGCACACAGATAGCCGATCAGCGGCGGCAGACGCAGGCGGAAAGCCAGCGTTCCCAGGATGAAAGCAAACACCAGACTGCCGACAATGGTGGCAATCAGGGGCGAATGATGAAGCATGGCGCAGCCCTCCGACAAAGTCTTGATGCAATGACTGATAGCAAAAAAGTCGAGGTAGTTCCGCTTAATATTGATTTATGCATTAAAAAACACAAATAATTAATAATGCATAAAATTTCAGCGCCTTTGGCTGGCAGGATGCTGCAAATTACGACATGAATTCATCAGCTTGAGGGCTACAGAGTGCAAAACAGTCCATCCGCTTTGCGCCGCCCAAAAAAAATATGCCAGGCAGAACGGCAAGCGGTGACAGCCGGTGGAATGCCACGGTGAGCGGTTTGCAGAAAGACCGGCTCGGCGTATTCTCTGCCGACAATGGCAGCTGGCCACGGAAAATCGTTTCCATGCAGCCGGAATCAAGCCCCACTACCCTGCTCCTGGAGTTGTCATGACCCGTGTTCTCAGCCTGCTGCCCATCCTGCTGCTTGTTCAGCCCTGTCTGGCCGAGGAAGCAGTGCACAGCATGAGCATCAGCCTGGCTGGCAATCTGTACCAGACCAGCGCCGGCAGCGGCTCCCGGCTGCAACCGAATGTCGATCTGCGCCACGATACGCCATACGGCAGCCTGTTTGTGCAGCAAGGCGAAGCCGGCGTCGGCCTGCCGGCACCGGGCGGCTGGGTATCGCTGGCCGCAGCCAATGAAAGCCAGTGGGAACTGGGGGCCAATTCCAGCCACTGGATGGGGGTGGCGCGCTACGGGCTGGATCTGCCGCAGGATGGTTCGCTTGCCATCGGCTATGCCGACCGGCTGGGCCATGCCAGCCCCGGCAGCCTGTTGCTGCTTAATCTGGACATCACCCTGGGCCACTGGCAAAACCAGCGCATCAGCCTGCTGGGCTGGGGCAGCCTGGCCGATAGCCAACGCGCCGCCAGCCTGGGGCATCAGGCCAATGACAGCGGCCGGCACCTCGAACAAAGCAATCTGCTGCTGATGCTGAACCATCCCTTCAACCCGCGCTGGTCGCTGGATGTCGGTGCCGGTTCGCGCTGGATGGCCGACCAGCAATCCCAGCACAGCGCCGGCTGGCAGGCGGTGTTCAGTCTCAATGCCAAACTGTACTGAACGGGGCTGAGCCAGCCCGCGGCCATTACAGACGGCGGCCACACACCGTGGTCTGGCGCGAACCACTCCAGCGCCGTTCGCTATCCGGATAACTGCCCAGTTCGACAAAACCCGCCTTGCGCATCATCCCGGCCGAGCCGGCATTTTGCTGATGGCGGTCGGCACTCAGCCAGCCACAACCCTGTTCAGCCAAGGCGGCACATACCGCCAGCAATAGCCGGCTGCCCAGGCCCTGCCCGGCACAGTCGCGGCTGATCACCGCCTCGATCAGAAAAGCAGCCTGCGCTGGCGCGACATCCGCCGGGCGATATTGCGGATAAGGGTCGTCACCGGCATACAGCATGACGCCGATCACCCTGCCTTGCTGCTCTGCCAGCAAGCCCTGCACCTGGCCCGCCGCCAATTGCTGCAGCGTCATCGCCACGCCATCAGCCGGCAAATAATTCCAGTCATTCGGCCCGTCGTTCAGTATCAGTTGCTGGAGCGCGGCCACATCCGTGCCAAGCGCGGGGCGTATCTGCATGGCAGTCCCTGTCATCCGTGATTGAAAAACCGACCTGGCCAGAAGCGGCCCGTAAACCACCCGCCACGCTGCGCCAGCCATCCTGAGCAGCCGCTATGGCAAAAACGCGCCAGCAACGCGTCACGGTGCCTTTACGTCGCAGCAAGTGGCCAGATCATGGCCTTCAGCACTGGTGATAGCCGCGATACCAGTCGACAAAGGCCTGCATGCCCACCGTCAGTGGCGTATCCGGCGAAAAGCCCACCGCAGCGCGCAGCCGGCTGGTATCGGCATAGGTCACCGGCACATCGCCATCCTGCATCGGGTAGTACTCCTTCACCGCGGCGCGACCGCAGGCGGCTTCGATGCTGTGGATGAAATCCAGCAGCGCCACCGGATTGTGATTGCCGATATTGAACAGGGCATACGGCGGCTGGCCGTTTTCCGCTGACGGCACATGCTGCATCACCCGCACCACGCCTTCGACAATATCGTCGATATAGGTGAAATCGCGTTGCATCTGGCCGTGGTTGAACACCTTGATCGGCCGACCTTGCAAAATGGCCTCGGTAAACAGCCATGGCGCCATGTCCGGCCGGCCCCACGGGCCATACACGGTGAAAAAGCGCAGGCCGGTACAAGGCAGGTCATACAGGTGGGCATAGCTGTGCGCCATCACCTCGTTGGCCTTCTTGGTGGCGGCATAAAAGCTGACCGGGGCATCCACCCGGTCGTCCTCGGCAAACGGCACCTTGGCATTCTGGCCGTACACGCTGCTGGAGCTGGCATACACCAGGTGCTTGACCGCGTGGCGGCGGCAGGCTTCCAGCACATTGGTCATGCCCAGCAGATTGCTCTGGGCGTAGACATGCGGATTGTCGATGGAGTAACGCACCCCGGCCTGGGCCGCCAGATGAATCACGTAATCGAAGCCTTCCGCCCCGCACAGCGCGTTCAGCGCCGTCCAGTCAGCCAGGTCCAGCTGCACGAAGCGGAAGCCGTCACGGCCCTGCAGCGTGGCAAGGCGGGCCTGTTTCAGGCTCACCGGGTAGTAATCATTCAGATTATCCACCCCCACTACTTCGATTCCTGCCTGTTGCAGCAGACGTTCGGCCACCGCCCGGCCAATAAAACCGGCCACGCCGGTGAGCAAAATCTTCATTTGCTGTTTCCCAATCGATGCAGCTCATTGAGCTTGGCGTATTTGATATAGCTGTTGAAGCAGCCAATGCTGATGTGGACCAGTCCGGGCAAACCATCCAGAAAACCACGGCGTACCAGGTAAAACTTGGCAAAGCGCAGCAAGGGGCTGAACACTAGCTTGGCCCATCCCGCAGTTTTCCCGCGTTTATACAGTATTTCTGCCTGCAAGCTGGTGTAGCGGTTCTGTTTGGCCAGATACAGCGCGATGTCCTCGCCTGATTCATGCATCAGGTCGCCGCAGAGTTTTTCCACAGGTCCATTGCACTGTACGTATTCGTGCACCACATCATCGGACCAGCCTGCCTGACGGCGATCAAAAAGCCGCAGGCTCCAGTCCGGGTAGCCTTCGCCATGCTTGAGAAAACGACCCATGAAACGGTTGCTGCGGGCAAAGCGGTAGGCGGCTGCCTGTGGATTGTTCAGTATCTGTTTGATTTGCAATACCAATTCTGCCGATGGCCATTCGTCTGCATCCAGGCACAACACCCAGTCATGGCTAGCAGCAGCAACGGCAAATTGCTTCTGCGGACCAAATCCCAGCCAGTCCTGGTGGATAACTTTTGCCTTATAGACAGAAGCTATCGCCACGGTTTCATCCGTACTTCCCGAATCCACCACCACGATTTCATCTGCCCACTGCACGCTGGCCAGTGTTTTTTCCAGCTGGAGAGCAGCATTTTTGGTGATGAGCACAACGCTGAGCGGTTCTCGCATCTTTTCTTGTTATTCCCATATGTATATGGAAGAAACTGGTAGAAGAGGCCCATTTGCTGTGGATAAGTCCTTATTTACCAGTTTATTCAATGATTTATTGCTGACTGGAAGTTGTTGGTCAGCAGATGACTGAAGACATGATCCTTTGTGGATAACTTTGGCAGTGTGCAACAGACCGGGTTTATCCACATGCTGTCAGGGACTTGAGCAGACCGGTCTGTGCATACGCATTTTTGTCGTGTCCAGATTAGTTATCTTAAGCCCAATTTTATTATGAAGAGACTAATGAGAGCAGTGCTTTTCTGTTGATAACCCTTAAAAAGCGTTATTTGTTCAGTCACTTGCCCTGTTGATGGCACTGGGATTAATCGGGTGGCGGGAGCGCTGGCAGATTGTGGATAAATATGGGCGGAATTATTCACAGCTGCTTATCCACAAATGCTGCCTGTGGATTTTACGTGGTTAACCACAGTGACGCTCGGTTACAATGCGCGCCATGATGAACGTACTGATCGTGCGTACCTCGTCGATGGGCGACCTTATCCACACCTGGCCTGCCATTACCGAGCTGAAAACGCACTACCCCAACCTTCGCATCAGCTGGCTGGCCGAAGAAAATTTCGCTGACATCGCCCGTTTGCACCCGGCGGTGGATGAAGTCATTACCCTGGCCTGGCGGCGCTGGCGCAAAAACCTGCTGTCCGCGGCCACCTGGGCAGAAATCAGGGCCATGCGCCGTGCCTTGCGTGCCACCCGCTGGGAGCTGGTGGTGGATTGCCAGGGCCTGTTGAAAAGTGCGCTGCCGGCCAAGCTCAGCTGCGCCCCGCTGACCGGTTACGACAGACAGAGCATTCGCGAACCGCTGGCCTGCCTGCTGTATGACAAGACCCACCGTGTCGACTGGTCGCTGTCTGCGGTCGAGCGCTGCCGCTTGCTGTTGTCCAAGGTATTTGGTTACCAGCCAGAGGGCAGCCCGCGTTTTGGCGTGCCGGCGGCAGCCCGGCCAGACTGGTTGCCGCCAGGCCAATACGCCGTGCTGCTGCATGCCACCAGCCGTGCATCCAAGGAATGGCCGGAATCGCACTGGATTGCACTGGGTGAACAGCTGTCTGCACGGCACGGCCTGCAACTGATCATTCCCTGGGGTAATGCCGCCGAACAGCAGCGGGCCAACCGTCTGGCGGCGGCCATGCCGCAGGCCATGGTGGCACCGCGCATGAACCTGATCGAAGCCTGTGGCTTGCTGGGCCATGCCCGCGCCGTCATTGGCGTGGATACCGGCCTGTGTCACCTGGCCAATGCGCTGAATGTGCCGCTGGTGGCCATTTATACCGATACCGACCCCAGCAAGACCGGCGTGGTGGAAACCGCCTGGGCCACCAATCTGGGCAATATCGGCCAGTGCCCAAGCGTCGATGTGGTGTATCAGGCCTTGCTGGCGCGCAAGGACATGCAATGAACTGGCGGCGCGGGCTGTACTCGCTATTGTGGTGGGTGGCCACGCCGCTGATCCGCCGCTATCTGGAAAAACGGGCGCGCAAGGCCCCGGCTTATCTGCAGCACTGGGACGAACGTTTCGGCCAGGCGACTCAGCCGCGGACGACCGGCGCCATCTGGATTCATGCGGTATCTGTCGGTGAAACCCGCGCCGCCCTGCCGCTGATCCAGGCGCTGCGCCAGCAATGGCCGGATGCACCGCTGCTGCTGACGCAGATGACTCCCACCGGCCGCGATACCGCCTGCCAGCTTTACCCCGATGCCGAAGTACGTTATCTGCCCTATGACTATCCCGCTGCGGTGCGCGATTTTCTGGCGATCTGGCAACCACGCTTTGGCGTGCTGATGGAAACCGAGCTATGGCCCAATCTGTTGCATGCCGCCCAGCAGCAAGGCGTGCCGCTGTTTCTGGCCAATGCGCGGCTGTCGGAAAAATCGCTGCGCGGCTATCGCCGCATTCAGGGCCTGATTGGTCCGGCCCTGCGCAGTTTGACCGCCATTGCCGCACAAAGCCCGCAGGATGCCGAGCGTTTGCAGCAGTTGGGTGCAGTTTCTGCCGTGGTGTGTGGCAATACCAAGTACGATTTCACCCCGCCCGCCGCCATGGCGGAACTGGCGGCACAGTTTCGCCAGCGCATCGGCAACCGGCCGGTATTCATTTGCGCCAGTACGCGTGAGGGCGAGGAACAACTGATCCTGCAAGCCTGGCAGCAGGCCGCGGTGGGCAATACCTTGCTATTGCTGGTGCCGCGTCATCCGGAACGTTTCGACAGCGTGGCTGCGCTGGCGCAGGACATGGGCCTTGCCGTGCAGCGGCGCAGCGATAACACCCCCCTTGCCGCCGACACCAGCCTCTGGCTGGGCGACAGCATGGGCGAATTGTTTGCCTACTATGGCTGTGCCGATGTGGCATTTGTCGGGGGCAGCCTGCTGCCGCTGGGTGGGCAGAACCTGATCGAGCCGGCCAGCCTCGGCCTGCCGGTACTGTTTGGCCCGTCCATGTTCAATTTTGCCCAGGCCAGTGAATTGGCGCTGGAGGCTGGCGCTGCCATGCAGGTGGCCGATGCCGGGCAACTGGTGGCACAGACGCTCAGCCTGTTGCAGGATGCTGCGCGCAGGCAGCAGATGAGCAAGGCGGCGCAGGCCTTTACCGCCGCCCATCGCGGGGCCAGCCAGCGTATTGTGGCCCTGCTGCAGGCCCACCTTCCGCAGTGATATGCCCAGGCGGCAAGCGGGCAGCTGTTGCCCTCCCGCCACGCGGCGCTGGTTTTTTCCTGTTTTGCATCAATAAGCGCTGAATATTGTTTTGCCATTTTTATACACATGTATAAATTGGCAGCATGAACAGCGAACCAGCCTCTCATCCCACCCGTAGCCTGCTGCTGCAACACGGCTTGCAGCTGATGCGCCAGCATGGTCTGCGCCAGCTGACCGTGCGCGGTCTGTGCCAGCAGGCGGGGGTGAATCCCGGCAGCTTTGTCTATCACTTTGGCAGCCGCCAGCAATTTGCCGCCGAGCTGCTGGAGTGCTGGTATGTGCCGCTCTACCAGCAATTGCAGGCGGTACAGCAGCAAGAAGGCGCAGCGCTCAGCCGCTTGTCCGCCATGCTGCTGCAACTGATGGATTTCCTGCGCGAGCAGCGCGGCCTGATCAGCCAGCTGCTGCTGGATGCCGGTTCCGGCGAGGCCGCCGTGCTGGCATTCATCCGTAATCTGGCGCCGCGTCATCCCCAGCTATTGCTGCAATGCCTGCAAGAGGCACAGCAAGCCGGACAGATCGGCCAGGCTCCACCCATGCACCAGCTGATGTTCCTGATGTCGGCACTGGGGTTTCCGGTCTTGCTGCAGCAAATGAGCAGCGGCAAGACCCTGTTGCCGGACATGCTGCAACAAGCGCTGGCCAGCTATGCGCTGGAACCGGCTCATCTGCAACAGCGATTGCACTGGGCGCTCAAGGGCCTCAGTAGCCAGGAGTGATTCACATGAACAAGCGTGTACTGTTCGGCTTTGTCCTTTTGCTGCTGGCAGGTGCTGCCTATCTGTGGTGGCAGCAGCAGCAGGCGGCGGATGAGCTGGTGCTGTCCGGCAATGTGGATATCCGCGAGGTAAACCTGTCATTCCGCGTGGGCGGGCGCTTGCAGCAACTGCAGGTGGATGAAGGAGCGCAGATCAAGGCCGGGCAGGTGCTGGGCCGGCTGGACGACGCACCGCAACGCAATGCCGTGGCCGATGCCGAAGCGGCACTGGCGGCACTCCAGGCCCGGCAATCGCTGATGCATCAGGGCTACCGGGCCGAAGACGTGGCCCAGGCCCGTGCCGCGCTGGATGCCCGTCAGGCGGCGTTGACCGATGCCCGTGCCGCCTGGCAGCGCCAGCAGGAGCTGGCCGGTACCGGCGCCGCCGCAGTCAAGGCACTGGATGCCGCCCGTTCTGCCCATGATCAGGCGCAGGCGCAATACCAGGCAGCACAGCAGCAGTACCAGGCGCTGAGCAAGGGTTACCGGCCACAGGAAGTGGCCGAGGTGGACGCCAATGTGAAACGGGCCCAGGCGCAGCTGGCCAGTGCGCGCCTGCAACTGGCCGATACCGTGCTCACCGCGCCGGCCGACGGCATCATCCTCACCCGGGCGGTGGAACCGGGCAGCATGCTGGCTGCCGGCAGCAGCGTGCTGACCCTGTCGCTGCGCCAGCCGGTATGGGTGCGTGCCTATGTGGCCGAGCCGCAGCTGGGCCAGGCCCAGCCGGGACGCAAGGTATGGATTTACCGCGATGGGCGCAGCCAGCCTTATGCCGCGGTGGTGGGCTTTGTCTCACCCACGGCGGAATTCACCCCCAAGAATGTGGAAACCGCCGACCTGCGCACCGCCCAGGTCTACCGTTTGCGGCTGATTGTCAGCCAGCCGGACGCCGCCCTGCGTCAGGGCATGCCGGTAACGGTGAAGCTGGCCCGGCCATGAATCCGTCCATGACGGCCAGCACGGACGCCATCGCCATCCGCCTGCAGGCGGTCAGCCACGCCTTTGCCGGGCGGCCGGCGCTGTGCGAGCTGAGTGCCGACATCAGCCGCGGAGTGATCACCGGGCTGGTGGGGCCGGATGGTGCCGGCAAGACCACCCTGCTGCGGCTGATGGCCGGCCTGCTCAAGGCCAGCGCCGGCAGCATCCGCGTAGAGGGGCTGGACCCGGTGACGGCCGGCGATGCACTACGCCTGCAACTGGGTTACATGCCGCAAAAATTCGGCCTGTACGAAGACCTGTCCGTGCTGGAAAACCTCACCCTGTATGCCGATTTGCGTGGTGTCACCGGCGCGGCGCGGGAGGAAAGTTTTCAGCGCCTGCTGGCCTTTACCGATCTGGCGCGCTTTACCGAACGACTGGCCGGCAAGCTGTCCGGTGGCATGAAACAGAAACTGGGGCTGGCCTGCACCCTGCTGGGCTCGCCGCGCATCCTGTTGCTGGACGAACCCTGTGTCGGGGTGGACCCCATTTCGCGGCGTGAGCTGTGGCGCATGGTCAGCAGTCTGGCCGATGGCGGCATGGCGGTGCTGTGGAGTACCTCCTATCTGGACGAGGCCGAGCTGTGCGGCGAAGTGCTGCTGATGCACGAAGGCCGTCTGCAATACAGCGGCAGCCCGCAAGCGCTGATGGACAGCATGCAGGGGCGCAGCCTGCTGTTGCAGGATATTGCCGGTAACCGGCGGCAGGTGCTGCAGCGGGCGCTACGCAGCCCTGCGGTGATCGACGGCGCGCTGCAAGGCCATGCGGTGCGGCTGGTGTTGCGTGAGGCCGGGGTATTGCCTGATCTGGCCAGCCTGCAGGCCGGGCCGGATGCCCGCCTGCAACCGGTAAAGCCGCGGCTGGAAGATGCCTTTATCGATTTGCTGGGCGGCGGGCCGGGTGGCGATTCGCCGCTGACCGAACACATGCCGCCCGCGCGACTGCCGGAAGGAGTGGATGCCGACGCCGTCATCGTGGCCGAGCAGCTTACCCGCCGTTTTGGTGATTTTGTCGCCACCGATCATGTGGATTTCCGCATCCGCCGTGGCGAAATCTTCGGCCTGCTCGGCCCCAATGGCGCGGGCAAATCCACCACCTTCAAGATGATGTGCGGCCTGCTGCCGGTCAGCAGCGGCGCGGCGCGGGTGATGGGGCTGGACCTGAAACAGTCCGCCAGCCAGGCACGCCAGCAAATCGGCTATATGGCGCAGAAATTTGCCCTGTACGGCAACCTCAGCGTGGCGCAGAACCTGGAATTCTTCTCCGGCATCTATGGCCTGTCCGGTGCGCGCCAGCGCGCGGCAGTGGCCGACATGGTGCGGGTGTTTGCGCTGCACCCTTTCCTGAGCATGAATGCCGGTGAACTGCCGCTGGGCTTCAAGCAGCGGCTGGCCTTGGCCTGCGCGCTGATGCACCAGCCACCGCTATTGTTTCTGGACGAGCCCACCTCCGGGGTGGACCCGGTCAGCCGCCGCGAATTCTGGAGCCATATCAATGGCCTGGTCGACAAGGGGGTGACGGTGATGGTGACCACCCATTTCATGGACGAAGCCGAATATTGCGACCGTATCGGCCTGGTGTATCGCGGGCGCATGATCGCCGCCGGCACGCCGGACGCACTCAAGGCCATGGTGGTCAGTGCTGAACTGCCCGACCCCAGTATGGAAGACGCCTTTATCGCGCTGGTGGAGCGCGATGACCGGCAGCGGGAGGCCACATGAGCCTCAGCCTGCGCCGCCTTGCCGCGTTGTGCCGCAAGGAAAGCTACCAGATCGTGCGTGATCCCAGCAGCATCCTGATTGCCTTTGTGCTGCCGGTGTTGCTGCTGTTCATCTACGGCTACGGCATCAATCTGGATGCCAACCGCGTGCGTCTGGGCATTGTGCAGCAGGATGGCGGGGTGGAAGCCAGCCGTCTGGTGCAAACCCTGCAAGCCTCGCCCTATATCGCCGCCAGCCTGTCGAGCTCCGAAGCCGCCATGCGCCAGCAATTGCAGCTGGGCAGCGTGCGCGGCGTGGTGATCCTGCGCAGCGATTTCTCGGCCAAGGTCAGGCAAGGTCAGGGCGCGGCCGCCATCCAGCTGCTGACCGATGGTGCCGAACCCAATACCGCCAATTTTGTCGCCAGCTATGTGCAGGGCGTATTCCAGCTGTGGCAGGCCCAGCGCCAGTCAGGCCAGGCAGAGCCAGCCGGGCTGACGCTAGAGGCGCGTTACTGGTTCAACCCCACCACGGTCAGCCGCAATTACCTGGTGCCCGGCTCCATCTCGGTGATCATGACCATCATCGGTGCGCTGCTTACCTCGCTGGTGGTGGCGCGCGAATGGGAGCGCGGCACCATGGAAGCCTTGCTGTCCACCCCGGTGACCCGGGCCGAGCTGCTGTTGTCCAAGATCATTCCCTACTACCTGCTGGGCATGGCCGCCATGAGCATGTGCGTGCTGGTGGCCACGCTGGTGATGGGGGTGCCGCTACGCGGTTCGTTGTGGGTATTGTTCCTGGTGACCAGCCTGTTTCTGGGCAGTGCGCTGGGGCTGGGCCTGCTGCTGTCCACCACCACGCGCAACCAGTTCATTGCCGCCCAGTTTGCGCTGACCGCGGCCTTTCTGCCGGCCATCATGCTGTCCGGCTTCGTGTTTGAAATCCGCAGCATGCCGCTGGCGGTACAGGCGGTGACTTACCTGATTCCGGCGCGCTATTTTGTCAGCGCCCTGCAGACGCTATTCCAGGCTGGTGAAATCTGGCCGGTGCTGCTGATCAACCTGCTGTTTCTGCTGCTGTCCGCCGCCTTCTGGCTGGGGCTGACCGCCTGGCGGACACCGCGCCGACTGGATGGCAATTAAATGTGGCAACGTCTGTTCACCCTGATCCGCAAGGAAATGCAGGCGCTGCTGCGCAGCCCGCAAAGCCGCCGCCTGCTGATTGCCCCGGTACTGCTGCAACTGCTGCTGTTTCCCTTTGCCGCCACGCTGGAAGTGAAAAACAGCACGCTGGCGGTGTTCAACCAGGATGGCGGCGCCGCTTCCATCGAACTGGTGCAGCGGCTGGCTGCCACCCAGGCCTTTCCCCATGTGCTGATGCTGCACAGCCAGCCTGCGATGCAGCAGGTGATCGACCGCCAGCAGGCGCTGCTGGCCATCAGCCTGCCGCAAGACCTGTCGCGCAAGCTGGCGGCTGGCCAGAGCGTGGCTGCCCAGGCCATCATCGATGGCCGGCGCAGCAATAGCGCGCAAATCGCCTATGGCTATGCCCTGCAGGTGATCCAGCAGTTTGCCGCCGAACGCAGCCATCAGGCTCCGGCGGCCAGGCTGGTGGTGCAGAACCTGTACAACCCCAATCTGGAATACCGCTGGTTCGTGCTGCCCAGCCTGGTGGCCATCATCACCACCATCGGCTGCCTGATGGTGACCGCGCTGTCGCTGGCCCGCGAACGCGAGGAAGGCACCTTCGAGCAACTGCTGGTGTCGCCGCTGACGCCGGGCTACATCATGGCCGGCAAGGCCCTGCCCGGCATGCTGGTGGCGCTGGTGCAGGGCTGCATCATCGCGGCGGCGGCAGTGTGGGTTTACCAGGTGCCATTCAGCGGTACGCTGGGGCTGCTGATCCTGTCCATGCTGTGCTACGGGCTGTCGCTGGTGGGTTTCGGCCTGCTGATTTCCGCCCTCAGCAGCAATCAGCAGCAGGCTTTCCTGGGCTCGTTTGCCTTCATGTCGCCCGCAGTGATTCTGTCCGGCTACATGGCCCCGGTGGAAAACATGCCGCTGCCGCTGCGCATGGTCAGCGCGGTGGACCCGCTCAGCCACTTCATCGTCATCGTCAAGGGCATCTTCCTGAAGGGTTATG
>NZ_JAELTZ010000059.1:0-17221 GCF_016429115.1 Aquitalea sp. ASV15
ACCTGAGACCGCGGGCGGGGTGGTGTGCGCTACCGTTGCACGCCGCCCACAGCCAAGCCTGCCCAGCCGCCACGGCAGGGCAAGCCATTGATTTCAAACAACTCATACCAATCAAGCGCCTGAGCAGCCGCCAGCCATCTGCTGCGGCACGCTCACGCGCCGCATGCGGCGGCCATCGTCTGCTGCCCTGCAGCATGGAAAGACATTGCCGCCGCCGAATTGTTAGCGCTAACATTGCGCACGCACCGCCCAAGGCGGTTTTCTTTCACCACCATATGTTAGCGCTAACATGAAGCAACCCAATATCGTGGTCATGGGGGTGGCCGGCTGCGGCAAGAGCAGCCTGGGCCTGGCCCTGGCCAATGCACTCGGCGCCAGTTACATCGAAGGCGACAGCTATCACCCGCCGCAGAATATTGCGCGCATGGCAGCCGGCATCCCCCTGACCGATGCCGACCGGGCAGGCTGGCTGGCCTTGCTGGCGCAACGGCTGGCCAGCGGTGTGGCCCAGGGCGAAGCCATGGTGCTGGCCTGTTCGGCGCTCAAGCGTCGCTACCGCGATACGCTGCGCCAGGGCGACCCTAAGCTGCTGTTCGTCCATCTGGCTGGCAACAAAGCGCTGATTGCCGAGCGCATGGCCGCCCGTGACGCCCATTTCATGCCCGGCAGCCTGCTGGACAGCCAGTTCCACGATCTGGAAGAACCGGCTGGCGATGAACGCTGCATCCGCTGCGACATCAGCCAGCCGCTGGACCGCCTGTTGCAGCAGCTGCTGCAGCAACTGGCGCAACACCAATAACAACACATCCCTGCCAAGGAGAATTCAGGTGACAACACGACACAGCATGACCACGCCACAACGGCGTTGGCGCATAGGCGGCCTGCTGGGCATTGGCGTACTGGTCAATTATTTCGACCGCATCAGCCTGTCGGTGGCCGCCCCGCAATTGCAACAGGAATTTCACCTGTCCAGCAGCGATCTGGGCCTGCTGTTCAGTGCCTTTTTCTGGACCTATGCGCTGCTGCAGATTCCCACCGGGCTGATCCTGGACCGCTTCGGCGTCACTCGCGTCGGCCGTTGGGGGGCATTGCTGTGGGGGCTGGCCTCCACCCTCACCGCCTGTGCCGGCGGCTTTGCTGGCATTTTCGTGGCGCGCGCCCTGCTGGGCGTGGCCGAAGCGCCAGGGTTTCCGGTCAGCGCCAAGGCTACCGGCTACTGGTTCCCGCGGCGTGAACGCGCCATGGCCACAGCGATTTTCGATGCGGCCGCCAAGTTTTCCAATGTGATCGGCGTGCCGCTGGTGGCACTGACCGTGGTCCACCTGGGCTGGCGCTGGGGTTTTGGCCTCACCGCCCTGCTCAGCCTGGCCTACTTCATTGCCTTTACCCTGATCTATCGTGATCCAAGCCAGGACAACAAGCTGTCGGCAGAGGAATACCGCCATATCGTGGAGGGTGGGGCCACCGCGGAAGGGGTGAGCCAGGGCGGATCGCTGGCCATGCTGGGCTATCTGCTGCGGCAGCGCAAGGTGTGGGGACTGTCCATCGGCTTTGCCGCCTATGGCTATGTGTTCTACCTGTTTCTTACCTGGTTGCCCGGCTATCTGGTGCAGACCATGCAGATGAGCATCCTGAAATCGGCCAGCTATGCCGCCATTCCGTGGATATTCGCCACCCTGTCCGACCTGCTGGTGGGCGGCTGGCTGATCGACCACCTGATTGCCCGTGGCCACGATGAAACCCGCGTACGCAAAGGCGTGCTGCTGGGCGGCATGCTGCTGGGGCTGGCGGTCTTCGGTGCCACCACCACCAGCGACCCGGTCATCGCCATCATCTGGATCACCATCGCGCTCAGCGGGCTGGCGGCGGCGGCACCGGTGGGATGGTCGCTGCCCTCGCTGATTGCACCGCATGGCGGCACCGGCACCGTGGGCGGCATCATGAACTTTGCCAACAACATGATGGGAGCGGTGGCCCCCATCGTTACCGGCTATATCGTGGGCAGCACCCACTCCTTCAGCAATGCCTTTCTGGTGGCCGGAGTGATGCTGATCATCGGCATGCTGGCCTTTGTCTTCCTGCTGGGGCGCATCGAGACCATCGCGCCCCCGGCCGCAGTGGGCCAGGCCCTGCCCGACTCCACAGGCTAGGGGCGCTGCAGCGTCTTGCCAGGCGGTGGGCGGCCAGACAAAAGCGGCCAGGAAAACCCCTGCCCTGGCCTTGCGACGCCTTGTTCCAGCCACGCAAGGCCAGTTTGTCGGCCGCTCCAGACACTGCGCCAGTCATGCCGATGCCCCGCCTGCCGGGGCGTTTTGCTGTCAATGTCACAGTGCCTGCTTCAACAGCCAGTTTCATCCTGATCGCTTGGCTGCAATTATCGCCGGGTCACTGACAGACCTGTCTACCCATACAGGGCCTTGTCATCTGCTCCGTGACGTCTTCGCAGTCCACCCCGCGTATCAAAGAGGATCAAACATGGAACAACATCAGCCCAGCGTTTTCATCTACCCCACCCATGCCGAAGCCGAGCAGGCCATCCGCATCCTGGATCGCGCCGGCTTCGATATCAAGCAACTGTCTATCATCGGCAAGGGCTACCATAGCGAGGAACATCCGGTCGGCTTCTATACCACCGGTGAAAAAATCAAGACCTGGGGCGGCGTAGGCGCCTTCTGGGGCGGGCTGTGGGGCCTGCTGTTTGCGCCGGCGGTCTTCCTGCTGCCCGGCGTCGGCCTGGTAGCCATGGCCGGGCCTGTGGTCACCACCCTGGTCAGCGCCCTGGAAGGTGCGGTCGTGGTGGGCGGGGTATCTGCCATTGCCGCCGCGCTGAGCAAGCTGGGAGTCAAGAAGGCCGATGCAGTGGAATATGAATCGGCGCTGAAGGCTGACAAATATGTGCTGCTGGTGCATGGCTCGGCCGAGCAGCAGGAAAAGGCCAGCAGCATTCTGAGCAATGCCGAGGCCTGGAAATCCGCCTGATCATCCGCCCGGACCGCAAGCTGGCTGCATGCCGGCTTGCGGCCTCATCCTCATTCCAGCGGCTGCAGCAGCTTCACCCCGACCGGCGCCGCCAGCTTGTCCGCCACCCACTCCCGGTAAGCCAGATAGTGCGCTGCCGCCCTATGAGCTTCTACCGCCGCCATGTCCTGGTAGGCTTCGAATACATGCAGCACATGGGGCTGATCGTCCGGCTGCAATACCTGGTATTGCAAGCAGCCGGCTTCCTGCCGGCTGGCTTGCTGCATGTCACGCATGGCGGCACAGACCGCGGCGGTGCTTTCGGGTTTGCATTGCAGGGTGGCAAAGATGAACACACTCATGACGATTCCTTGTGCTGTCTGGCGGCCGTCGGCCGCAACAGGCTTATATTACGCCGGCACGGCGCTGGCCGTGCAATCACGGCCAGTCATGTGTGCGCAATGCCTCCAGCAATAATTCGGCCACCCGCTCGGTGGACGCCGGATTCTGACCGCTGATGACACGCTGGTCGACCAGCGCGAACGGGTCCCACGGCTCCGGTGCCTTGTGATAGTGGGCACCGCGCTTGACCACTTCGCTTTCCGGCAGGAAGGGCAGCTGCCCGGCCAGCCCGCTAAGCCGTTCCTCGGTATTGGAAAAGCAGCTGATCTGCTTGCCTTCGACCAGCAGGCTGCCATTGTCCAGCCGGATATTCAGCAAACCGGCGATACCATGACAAACCGCGCTGACCACGCCGCCTTGCTGGTAGATCGTGCGGCCTAGGTCTTGCAGCGCGGTATTGTCCGGAAAATCCCACACCGCGCCATGGCCGCCGGCGTAATAGATGGCGGCATAGTCCTGCGGATTGACCGCGGTGGGCGGCAGCGTGGCGCCCAGCCGGTTCATGAAGCGCTTGTTCTGATACCACTCCCAATCCAGTTCGTCGGCCAGGGTCAGGCTGAGCGGGTCAATCGGCGTATATCCGCCGCGCGGACTGACGATGTCCACGGCATGGCGTGCTGCCTCAAGCCGGCTAACAAAATGGACGGCCTCTCCCAGCCAGAGTCCACAGGCCCTGGCTGTTTGCGGATATTTTTCAAAGCTGGTCACCACCATCAGTATTTTTTTCATGCCCGGATCCTTTGCCGCTTGCCGCCGGCCCTGCGCACCGCTATTGACTTGGTAATCAATTTAAACTGTAGTAAACAAAAACCAGAATGCCGCTAATTGTAGAGATCGCACCAGGCGGGACAAGTGCGCAAACTCCGCCCCTCTTGCCCATTCCTACGCATTTTGCCGCTTAGCCACACTACAGGCCGGATACGGTCAGCCGCCGGCGCCGGACTGCGCCGCCAGCGTGCTGGCCGTGAAACAAGGGGAAAGATGATGACTGCGAACACGGCAATCGATCTGGCCAGCCAAATGCTGCAGCTGGCCACACAGCCGGGCTGGCATCCCAGCCGGCTGGATGGAGTCAGCCTGCTGCGCCAGGACCGGGACAGTCCTCCCACTCCGGTACTGCACGAGGCCAGCGTGGTGATCGTCGGCCAGGGCTGCCAGCGTGGCTACCTGGGCGGGCAGGTACTGCGCATCGACCCCGGACATTGCCTGGTGGTCGCCACTCCCATGCAGTTCGAATGCGCGACCAGCCTGCGGCATGGCGAGCACTTGCTGGCCCTGGTGATCCGCATCGACCCCAGCCTGCTAGACCAGCTGCTGCGGCTGATGGATGACACACCCCAGCACAAATCCGCCGGCAAGCCACAGGGCATGCTGCTCTGCCCCATGTCGCCAGCACTGCAGGACGCGGCGCAGCGCTTGCTGCACAGCCTGCGGCAGGAGCAGGAAAGCCGGGTGCTGGGGCCGGCCATCGTGCGGGAAATCCTCTACCGCATCCTGCTGGCGGATGCCGGACAAACCCTGCGGGCACTGTTTGCCCGCCATGGACGGCTGCGCCAGATCCAGCGCAGCATCGAACACATCCACCGCCATTACGCCTTGCCGCTCAGCGTGGCCTTGCTGGCCGAAATGGCCGGCATGAGCAGCAGCGCCTTTCATGAAAGCTTCAAGGCTGTCACCGGCTATGCCCCCATCCAGTATCTGAAAAACACCCGCCTGCATCAGGCACGCCATTTGTTGCTGCAGGATGCTCACAACATCAGCCAGGCGGCTTATGCCGTGGGCTATGCCAGCCCTTCGCAGTTCAGCCGCGAGTTCAAGCGCCTGTTCGGCCTGCCGCCACGCGCGGCAATCCAGCATCTGGCCATGCCAGCCGATGACTAGACCTGCCGGCGCCGGCCATGCACTCCGGCTGGCAAAGCCCCGGTGACGCTGGTATCGTTGGCAAGCACATTTGATGCACTGCACAAGCAGCACAAAACGGGAGAAACAGAAAATGAAGCAACGCGAAATCGTGGTATTGAGCGCGGTGCGCTCTGCCATTGGCACTTTTGGCGGCGCACTCAGCCACCTGGAACCGGCCGAACTGGGCGGCCTGGTGATGAAGGAAGCCATTGCCCGCTCCGGCGTGGCAGCCGAACGGATCCACCATGTCACCGTGGGCAACTGCATTCCCACCGAAGCCCGCTATGCCTATGTGGCACGTCTGGCCTCCATTGCCGCCGGCCTGCCGATGGAGTCGGTCGCCATGGCGGTAAACCGCCTGTGCGGCTCCGGCCTGCAAGCCGTGGTGTCCAGCGCCCAGGCCATCATGCTGGGCGACTGTGATTACGCCATCGGCGGCGGGGTGGAAGTCATGTCGCGTGCCGGCTATCTGCTGCCGCAGCTGCGCAGCGGGGCGCGCATGGGCAATGCCACGGCAATCGACATGATGACTGCCGCGCTGACCGACCCCTTCGGCGTCGGCCACATGGGCATTACCGCCGAGAACCTGGTGGACAAATGGCAGATCAGCCGCGAAGAACAGGACCAGTTTGCGCTGAATTCGCAGCAACGCGCAGCAGCAGCCATTGCCGATGGCCGCTTTGCCAGCCAGATCGTCCCTATCGTGACCCAGACCCGCAAGGGCGAAGTGGTGTTCGATACCGATGAACACCCGCGCGCCACCACGCTGGACGCCCTGGCCAAGATGAAGCCGGCCTTCAAGAAAGACGGCTCGGTCACCGCCGGCAATGCCTCGGGCATCAATGATGGCGCCGCCTTCCTGGTGCTGGCCGCCGCCGATGCCGCGGCAGCTGCCGGCCAGCAGCCACTGGCACGCATCGTGTCCTATGCGGTGTGCGGCGTACCCAACCACATCATGGGCGAAGGCCCGATTCCGGCCACCCAGGCCGCACTGCAGCGCGCCGGCCTGAGCCTGGAGCAGATGGACGTGATCGAATCCAACGAAGCCTTCGCGGCGCAATCGCTGGCCGTCTGCAAGGGGCTGGGGCTGGACCCGGCCCGCGCCAACCCCAATGGCGGCGCCATTGCCCTGGGCCATCCGGTGGGAGCCAGCGGCGGCGTGATCGCCACCAAGGCGCTGTACGAACTGCAACGCATCCAGGGCCGCTATGCCCTGGCCACCATGTGCATCGGTGGCGGCCAGGGTATTGCGGTGATTTTCGAACGGCTGTAACAAGCTACGCTGCACCCTGCCCCTTCCCAGCCTTAAACCGCCCGCCTGCCGGGCGGTTTTGCCTTGCCGGCCCATCCCGGCACACAATGCAAAAAGCATAGAGAGCCGCGGCCATTCGTGGTTAAAATGATGGCAGATCAGCACTAGCTGACCGGGCAGCCAAGGCCGCCCACCTTCCCTGTTCCGACCCACAACGCTGGCTTTGAAGCCGGAAAGTTGCCATGGCGATGAAAATACCTGGCTTGCTGTTGCTGTTTGCGCTGGGATTGGCTGCGCCGCTGCATGCGGCGAGCTGGGATGGCCCGCGCGACGGTCCGGCCCGTCAGCCCGGCAGGCACAAGATCACCTTCATCGCCCAGGATCTGCGCAATGGCGGCATAGGTGGCAGTTATCGCGGCTTTGCCAGTGCCGCCCGCCTGCTGGGCTGGCAGGTAGAGGTGCAGGATGCACAGGGCAGCAGCGTTTTGTTGCGCAAGAGCTTTGCCGATGCCGTGGCCACGCACAGTGACGGCATCATTCTGGGTGGATTTCAGGCCAGCGATCTGGCCGACGAGGTCGCCGCAGCGCAGCGTGCCCACATCGTGCTGGTGGGCTGGCATGCCGCCGCCCATCCCGGCGTGGTGTCGGGACTGTTTTTCAATGTCAGCAGCGAACCGCTGGAAGTGGCGCGCCGCGCCGCGGAACATGTCATCGCGGACAGCCATGGCAAGGCTGGCGTGGTGATTTTCAATGACGAGCGTTTTGACATTGCCAATGCCAAAACCCGCTTCATGCAAGAGCTGATCCAGCGCTGCAGCGGCTGCCGCATGCTGGAAGTGCAAAACCTGCCGCTCAACCATGCCGACCAGCGCATGGAGGCCGTGGTGCAGGAGCTGAACCGGCGTCATGGCCGGCGCTGGACCCACACCCTGGCCATCAACGATGTCTATTTCGACGAAATGAACTACCCGCTGCTGCATGCAGGGCGGGCAGACATCCGCAATGTGTCGGCCGGCGACGGCTCCAGCAAGGCCATCCACCGCATCCGCGCCGGGCTGTCACAGCAGCTGGCGACCGTGGCCGAGCCGCTGGGCGCACAGGGCTGGCAGCTGGCCGATGAAATGAACCGCGCCTTTGCCGGAGCCAAACCCAGCGGCTATGTCAGCAAGCCGATACTGCTGACCCGCACCGTGCTGCAGCAGCTGGGCGAGCAGGACATCGACGCGGACCTGCCCTATCAGCAGGCTTACCGCGCCATCTGGTTCGCCCGCTGAGCAGGCCGCCGCCTGCAGTGGCTCAGGCCAGCAGCTTGCGTTCGCTCTTGCCGTATTTCAGCGATTTTTCATCCGGCAACATCAGGCCCGTGCTTTCGTCCCGTCCCTGCAGGATGAAGCGCGCCTGCGGCTGCCCCAGCTGCTCGGCTGCCAGTTTGCTGTCGGCGCCGATCTCGCCTTTCTTCATGCGGTTGACGATCAGCCCGACCGAGGTATCGGCAAAATCGCGCAGCATCCAGGCATCGCCATCGCTGTCACCGGCCACCAGGATGGGGCCATAGCCCTTTTTCGCCTGCAGCTGCTGGCGGATACCCACGGTCTTGCCCGGCCCCCAGTTGAAATGCCAGCCATTCAGGTAGCGGTCGGTATAACGGCCGTTTTCCATTTCCAGCCGCAGGCCAATGACATTCTCCGGCGGCACGCCATAGCCAAAATCAGGATGACCGGCAAACACCCGTACCACGTCGTCGATGGAGGCGGTGCTGACATATACATCGATGCCGTTGGCACGCAGGGTATGCATCAGGCCGCGGATTTCCTCATGCACGCGGATGCCATGAAAATGGCTGTCGGCCACCACGCCGGCACGGCCCGGCAGGCTGCGCGGGCTTTCGTAGCGCACCTTGCGCAGGGCATCACCCAGCGCGGCCTTGTGGGAGGCCAGCGCCATGGCCTGCAGTTCGGCCGTGCTCATGTTCTTGTAGAAATAGATGATCCACTTGTAGCCGATCTCCAGCGGGAAGCTGTCGCAGATGGCGTCATACATGAAGTACAGCTTGGCGCGGAAATCCTTGAACTGGTCGCTGGCCTGCACGTCCTCCAGGCTGCGGCTGCCGGCCAGCCCCTGGTAATTGGCATATAGCCAGCGGTAATCCGACTCCACGTCGGCCGCGATATCCGCCATCCGCACCGGCTTGCCATCCACTGTCTTGTAGTCGGCCATGAAGGTTTCATCCGGCACGTCACGCCATAGCACCTGGCGGAACTCATCCGGCGTCAGCTTGTATTGCAGATGGTTGATCTGGTACATCAGCAGCGCTTCTTCGCAATCGTTCATGATGCAGGTGTTGTCCCAGTCGAACACCGCATACGGCTTGCGCTCGGCACGGTAGCCGGCGCTGGCACTGCCATGCTGGCTCAACAGCAATTGCAAGCGCTGCACATTCAGTGGCGACCAGCGCGCACTATCCAGCGGCACGGCAACTTTGCCGCTGGCGGCACGGGCGGTGGCAGAAGCCAGCAACAAGGGGCTGCTGGCGGATACGGCGGCAAGGGCATGGATGAACTGGCGACGCTGCATGGTCTCTCCCGGAGTAAGGTAGGGGTGGACGGGCAGGCAGCCTGCCCGTCAGCATGGCCAGCATAATAAACACCCAATATTACAACTTTGCCACAAAAGTACACAAAACGCCGCCATGCGACCTTGCCTGCCAGCACGGCAAACGGCTTGACAGCGCCCGCCACTCTCTCGCAATGTGCAAGGCCATTCTTTCACCGTCTTCCCGCAGGAGAACCCCATGTGGCAACAGGAGCGTTACCAGCGCATACGTGCCTTGCTGTCCGCGCAGCAACGCCTGAGCACCGAGCAGCTGGTCACTGCCTTGCAGGTCTCGCGGGAAACGGTACGGCGCGATGTGGCGGCACTGGAAGCCATGGGCGAACTGCGCCGCATCCACGGCGGCGTGATCGCCCGAAGCGGCGAGGAAGCGCCGATTGCCGAACGCGCACAGCAACAAGTGCCTTACAAGCAGGCCATCGCCCGTGCCGCCTGCAGCCGGCTGCGCCAGGGGCAGACGCTGTTCATCGACGCCGGCACCACCACCGCCCTGCTGGCGCGCGAACTGGCCTCGCTCAGCGGGCTGACCATCATCACCAATGCCTTCGACGTGGCGCTGGCGCTGCGCCGGCCGGCCCAGGGCGGTGGCCACCAGCTCATCATGCTGGGCGGCGAACTGGGCGAACGCGCTCCGGCCACGGTGGGAGGCAGCACGGTGGCGGAAATCGGCCGTTACCGCGCCGACATCGCCCTGCTGTCGCCAGTCGGGGTCAGCGTCGCCATGGGGGCCAGCAATTACGACCCGCGCGAGGCGGAAGTGGCCCGCGCCATGTGCGCCCAGGCCGATCAGGTCTACATGCTGGCCGATTTCAGCAAGCTGGGCGTCAGCAGCCGTATCAGCACCTGTGCGGCCGGCGATATCGATTTGCTGATCAGCAACCGCCAGGCCGCCGCCATGCCGGCCTGCCAGCAGCTGGCGGCACGGATAGGAGAACTGTGGCTGGTGTGAGCACGCCCTGCCGGTTGAGATCAAGATGGCATATACAAACAAGTAAACATTATTTTTGTTATATCAAAAACAGAAATATCCTGCTTTGAGTTATATAAATTCAAGGCATGGTCATGAACTTCCAGCAACTGCGCATCATCCGCGAAACCGTGCGCCAGAACTTCAACCTCACCGAGGTGGCCAACGCGCTGTACACCTCGCAATCCGGCGTCAGCAAGCACATCAAGGACCTGGAAGACGAACTGGGTGTCGAATTGTTCGTGCGCAAGGGCAAGCGTTTCCTGGGGCTGACCGATCCGGGCAAGGAATTGCTGATCATCGTGGAGCGCATGCTGCTGGATGCCGGTAACATCAAGCGTCTGGCCGAGCAGTTCAGCCTGCGCGACGAAGGCCAGCTGACCATTGCCACCACCCACACCCAGGCGCGTTATGCGCTGCCCAAGGTGGTGACCGCCTTCAAGAAAGCCTTTCCCAAAGTGCATCTGGTCTTGCATCAGGCCAGCCCGGAAGAGCTGGTGCGCCTGTTGCAGTCCGGTGATGCCGATATCGGCATTGCCACCGAGGCGGTGGCCGAAGTGCCCGAGCTGGTGTCCTTCCCCTATTACGGCTGGTATCACAGCGTGATTGCCCCGCCGGAGCATCCGCTGCATCAGCAAGCCCTGTCGCTGGAAACCCTGGCCGAATACCCGATTGTCACCTATCACCAGGGCTTTACCGGCCGCGCCCAGATCGACCGTGCCTTTGCCCGCGCCGGGCTGGTGCCGGACATCGTGATGTCGGCACTGGATGCCGATGTGATCAAGACCTATGTGGAACTGGAGCTGGCAGTCGGCATTGTGGCGTCGATGGCGGTGGACCCGCAGCGTGATCAGGCGGTGAAAGTGGTGGCTGGCGAGCCGCTGTTCGGCCAGCAAACCACCCGCATTGCCATTCGCCGTGGCCATTACCTGCGCAGCTATGCCTACCGTTTCATCGAGCTGTGCTCGGCCGCACTGGATGAAAGCACGGTGCGCAGCGCGCTCAGCCCGGCCATGCAGGACTAGGACGAGATGCAAGCGGCAGACCATGCGGCGCGGGAACTTCCCGCCTGATCCGGCGGTCTGCCGTCCTGACTTGACCCTTACCCGGCAACGGGTAACATCTCTCCTTCATCAAACCGCAATGCCACCCCGTGCGCCTTGCCGCTAACCCGATCACATGCTTTCACATCAACGCCACACCACCCCGCTTGCCCTGCTCGCCCTGCTGTCCTGCAGCTTTGCCACCCCCGGCCACGCCGCCTCGCTGTGGGACGCTGCCCGCGATGAAGTCCAGCACGTCTGGAACGATGGCACGCTGGATGCCTATCTGCCCTTGAACACCTATCACATGCGCTGGGCCTATACCAAAGAGAAGATCGCCGAGTTCAACGAAAACCCCTGGGGTTTTGGCCTGGGCCGCAGCCTGCGTGACGACAATGACAACTGGCATGCGCTGTATGCCATGGCCTTTCTCGACTCGCACAAAAAAGTAGAGCCGATTGCCGGCTATGCCTACACCCACCCCTTTATCCATGCCGGGGAGTGGCGTGCCGAAATCGGCTATACCGCCTTTATCACTTCGCGCACCGACACCCTGCACTCCTTCCCCTTCCCCGGCGTGTTGCCGCTGGTGGGCATCAGCTATGGCAATTTCACCATCAACAGCACCTATATTCCCGGCGGCAAGGGCAATGGCAATGTGCTGTTCACCTTTGCCCATTACCACTTCTGAGTGCGGCTAACAAAAACCCTGCTGCTGCGCTGCGCCTTCTTGCCCTACCCTTGTACTGTCTGCGTCGGCGCGCCTTGCCCCAGGGACGCTACGCTATTTTGTTAGCCGCTCCAAGCCCGGATACTTGCCCCGGCAGCGCATGTAAAACATGTTAAACGGGGCTAATTGGCTTCACTTCGCTCAAAGCGGTGTAAAACTGGCCGGGGCTGGCTTGTAGCGCTGCCAGCGCCTGACTAAGGTGGGCGCATTGTTCACCATGAAGGCAGGATGCTCATGCGCCCCACTCACTTTATTGTTGTCAGCGCCACGCTGGGCCTGCTGTTGTGCAGCACCAGCCATGCGGCAGACAGCAACATGCCGGCTGACTCAGCTGCACAACGTTGCCAGCCCGACCCCCAGGATGCCGCGCTGCCGGAGCACAAACCTTGCGACCCACACGGCCTGCACCCGGCCGATGAGCATGGACACATGCCACCACCGCCGCACGAGCCGCCGCTGGCTGCCGTCAAAGCCTGCGTGGGCAAGAAGATAGGCAGCAAGACCACCATTTACCTGCACGGCGACAGCATTCCCGCCATATGCCAGCCCTACGACGGCATGGTACTGGCCAGGCCGCTGCGTCCGCTGCCCCCGCCGCCGCCGCCAGATGAAGGGCCACACGCACCGCAGTAAACACGTTGCCGCAATGACAAGGCCGGGCATTGCCCGGCCTTGTCACATCAACTCGCCATCCGCTTGCCCAGACCAGCTGGCTTACAGCTTGAGCATGCCCTTGTCTTCGATGATGGCGATGATGTCGGCCAGGCCCTGCCCGCTCTTGAGATTGGAGAACACAAAGGGCCGCTCACCGCGCATCTTGCGGGCATCGCGCTCCATCACTTCCAGCGAAGCACCCACCAGCGGTGCCAGGTCGATCTTGTTGATCACCAGCAAGTCGGATTTGCAAATACCCGGCCCGCCCTTGCGCGGAATCTTGTCACCGGCAGACACATCGATCACATAAATGGTGAGGTCGGACAGTTCCGGGCTGAAAGTGGCGGCCAGATTGTCACCGCCGCTTTCGATGAAGATGACGTCCAGCCCCGGATGACGGGCATTGAGCTGTGCCACCGCTTCCAGATTGATGGATGCATCCTCGCGGATGGCCGTGTGCGGGCAGCCGCCGGTTTCCACGCCGATGATGCGCTCCGGCGCCAGCGCCTCGTTCCTCACCAGAAACTGCGCGTCCTCCTGGGTGTAGATGTCATTGGTGACCACGGCAACGTTATAGATATCGCGCAGTGCACTGCACAGCGCCCAGGTGAGGTGGGTCTTGCCCGAGCCGACCGGGCCGCCGATTCCAACGCGCAAGGCGGTTTTCTGCATGGTGTATCTCCTCTGGCCTGTTTCGCGTCAGGAGCGGAACAGGCGGCTGTATTGGGTTTCGTGTTTCATCGCCGCCCACATCAGGCCGGGGGCGAAATTGCTGTGTTGTTCCGCAGGCAGGCTGATGGCCTGCTCCACCGCCTCTGCCAGCGCGGGCAGCAGGGCCGACAGCAGTTGCTGGCCGGCGCTCTGGCCCATGGGCATGGCCTTGAGCAGCACCATCACCTGGTTTTCCAGCCAGCTCCACAGCAGTGCGGTCACTGCTTCTTGCCGGGCAATGCCCAGCGCACGGGCTGCCAGCGCCCAGGCGGCCGGCAGGCAGATTTCGCCATTGGCCAAGCCATCCGGCCAGCTCATGGCCTGGCCTTCCGGCAAACCCGCCAGCAGCTGACGCAGCGAGTAACCCATTTGTATGGTTTCCTGTCTTTGCTCGCGGCAATCGCGGCTGGCCAGATAGCGCTGGTTGAGCCGGACCAAAGCAGCTTCATCACCATCGGCCACCACTTGCAGCATCTGCGCCAGCATGGCGGCATCAAACAGGCAGACCGGGCCTTGCAGGACAGCATGCAACCACTGCCGCGCGCTGGCGGCATCGTGCACCAGGCCCAGCTCCAGCGCGCTCTCCAGCCCTTGCGAATAGCTGAAACCGCCAATCGGCAGGCCGGGGCTGGCCAGGCGCAGCAATTGGAGCAAGGGCAGCATGGCGTTCATGTCGGCTGGCCAAACAGATGCAGCTTGGGCGCGTACTGGAAGGCAGCTTCCTTGCCATGCGAGTGATGGTGGCCACCACCGTAGGCACCGCTTTCCGGATTGAACGGTGCAAACAGCCGGCTCACCTCCGCCCCCATTTGCTGCAGCATCTGTGCCAGTACATAGTCATCCAGCAGCCGTAACCAGCCGTCTCCCACCTGCAAGTGCACGTGACGATTGCCCAGGTGGTAGGCCGCACGGCACAGTGCTTCCGGGCTGGCGCAAACCACATGCAGCAGAGGCTCGTCGGCCGCCAGCACCCGCACCACGCGGCCATCTTCCGCCCGCAGGCACTGACCATGCGCCAGCGGTGCGCCGGCGGATAAAAACAGGCCGGCTTCCTCGCCATCCACGGTACGGGTACGCAGCCGGGTTTTGCTGCGTAATTCAAAGCTGAGCAGCAAGTCGGCATCACTGCGGCAGGCTTGCGGCAGTCGCTCGGTAATCAGCAGCATGTTCTTTCCTCGTTTTTCTGTTTTCCTGACCGGGACGACATCGTTTCCAGGCCATGATTTTTCTTGTCCCCGCACAGCCTGTTCAGAACAGGAAATAGCGCTGGGCCATGGGCAGCACGGCGGCCGGTTCGCACCACAACAACTGACCATCGGCTTTGACCTGATAGTTTTGCGGGTCCACTTCGATCTGCGGCAGGTAGTCGTTGTGGATCAGGTCGGTCTTTTGCACGCTGCGACAGCCATGTACCGCCACCAGTCGCTTGTTCAGGCCCAGCGCCTTGCCTATCCCTGCATCCAGCGCAGCCTGGGAGACAAAGGTGACGCTGCCATCGGCAATGGCCTTGCCGAAACTGCCGAACATCGGCCTGCTATGCACCGGCTGCGGCGTGGGAATGCTGGCATTGGCGTCGCCCATGGCGGCCATGGCGATGATGCCGCCCTTGAGGATGAGCGAGGGTTTGACGCCAAAGAACATTGGCTTCCACAGTACCAGGTCGGCCAGCTTGCCCACCTCGATGCTGCCCACTTCGTGGCTGATGCCGTGGGTGATGGCCGGGTTGATGGTGTATTTGGCGATATAGCGCTTGATGCGGGCGTTGTCGCAGCCTTCGCTGTCCCCCGCCAGCGGGCCGCGCTGCTGTTTCATCTTGTCAGCCGTCTGCCAGCAACGCAGGATGGTTTCCCCCACGCGGCCCATGGCCTGGCTGTCGGAGGACATCATGGCAAAGGCACCCAGATCATGCAGGATGTCCTCGGCGGCAATGGTTTCGCGCCGGATGCGGCTTTCGGCAAAGGCCACGTCTTCGGCAATGGAAGCATGCAGGTGATGGCACACCATCAGCATGTCCAGGTGTTCGTCTATGGTGTTGACGGTAAACGGCCGTGTGGGGTTGGTGGAGCTGGGCAGCACATTGGCAAAGCCACAGGCCTTGATGATGTCGGGTGCGTGGCCGCCACCGGCCCCCTCGGTGTGATAGGTGTGAATGGTGCGACCCTTGAAGGCCGCCAGCGTGGTTTCGACAAAACCGGCTTCGTTCAGCGTGTCGGTGTGAATGGCCACCTGCACGTCCATTTCATCCGCCACGCTCAGGCAGTTGTCGATGGCGGCCGGCGTGCTGCCCCAGTCCTCGTGCAGCTTCAGGCCGATGGCCCCGGCGCGCACCTGCTCGCGCAGTGCTTCGGGCAGACTGGCATTGCCCTTGCCGGTAAAGCCCAGGTTCATGGCAAAGCCTTCTGCTGCCTTGAGCATGCTGGCCATATGCCAGGGCCCGGGTGTGCAGGTGGTGGCATTGGTGCCGGTGGCCGGGCCGGTGCCGCCGCCAATCATGGTGGTGATGCCGGCGGCCAGTGCTTCTTCAATCTGCTGTGGGCAGATGAAATGGATATGGCTGTCGATGCCACCTGCTGTCACCAGCATGCCTTCACCGGCAATGATTTCGGTGGCCGCACCAATCAGGATATCCACACCAGGCTGGATGTCCGGGTTGCCCGCCTTGCCGATGGCGGCAATGCGGCCGCCCTTAAGGCCGATGTCAGCCTTGACCACACCCCAGTGGTCGATGATCAGCGCATTGGTAATCACGGTATCGGCCACCTCGGCGGCCACGCACTGGCCCTGGCCCATGCCGTCGCGAATCACCTTGCCGCCACCAAACTTCACTTCTTCGCCGTAAACGGTGAAGTCGCGCTCTACTTGTGCCCACAGGCCGGTATCAGCCAGTCGCACCGCGTCGCCCGTGGTGGGGCCGAACATTTCGGCATAAGCCTGTCTGCTGATTTTCATAAGTCCCCCATCACCCGGCCCTGAAAGCCGAATACGCGGCGTGCGCCATCCAGCGCCACCAGTTCTACCGTCCGGGTCTGGCCCGGTTCGAAACGCACCGCCGTACCGGGGGCAATATTCAGCCGGAAACCACGTGCGGCAGCGCGGTCGAAGCGCAGTGCGTCGTTGGCTTCGGCAAAGTGGTAATGCGAGCCGACCTGTATCGGCCGGTCACCGCTATTGGCCACCTCCACACTGATAGTGGCGCGGCCGACATTCATCTCGATATCGCCGCTGGCAAAGCGGATTTCTCCCGGAATCATATTGTTCTCCTGTCAGCCAGGCGGCGGTTTCAGACAATGGGCTGGTGCACGGTAACGAGCTTGGTGCCATCCGGAAAAGTGGCCTCCACCTGGATGTCCGGAATCATCTCCGGCACGCCGTCCATCACTTGTTCGCGCTTGAGCAGCGTGGTGCCGTAGTGCATCAGCGCGGCCACGCTCTGCCCGTCACGCGCCCCTTCCAGAATGGCGGCACTGATATAGGCCACAGTTTCCGGATAATTCAGTCGCAGGCCACGCGCCAGGCGGCGCTCGGCCACCAGCCCGGCGGTGAAAATCAGCAGCTTGTCTTTTTCGCGGGGGGTCAGTTCCATGGGGTGCTTTCTTGTCAGCTTGCCCAGATGCGCGGCTGGCTGGCTGCGCGTCCGTGGCTGAAGGGGTAGATCAGGTTGCGACAGGCACGCAGCCAGTGATGAGCGGCTTCGGCACTATCACCAATAAAGCGGGCCAGCCAGATGCCGGGCAGCTGACTGGCAGCGGCACGCCCGGCACAGGGCAGTTCCAGACAGGCCTGATGTATGTCTGGCGGCAGTGCCGGCCCGGCCCACAGCAGGGTAGCCAGCACGGTGTGGCCACCCATGCCTACCGGGGAGGCCAGCAAGGGGCTGTCGCCGGGGACGTGGCTGTGCTCGCACCACAGCAGGGTATCGTCACGCCATAGTTCGCTGGCTTGCTGCCACAGGCCGCGATTGAAAGCTGCACCACTGGCCGGGCGTCCCAGGC